>WGMG01000009.1 GCA_016125185.1 Armatimonadota bacterium
CTCTGCACTCTGCACTCTGCACTCTGCACTCTGCACTCTGCACTCTGCACTCTGCACTCTGCACTCTGCACTCTGCACTCTGCACTCTGCACTCTGCACTCTGCACTCTGCACTCTGCACTCTGCACTCTGCACTCCGCACTCCGCACTCCGCACTCCGCACTCCGCACTCTGCACTCTGCACTCTGCACTCTGCACTCTGCACTCTGCACTCTGCACTCTAAGAAAAGGGTGCATCCTGACCTGCGTCAGGAGACAGGTGAGGGCCAGTCAGCTAAAGCTTATTACCCTGGCGGCCAAGCCATCTGTCGCCCACCCAACAAATGCGCATGCAGATGCGGCACGCTCTGCGAGCCGTCCGATCCTTGATTGATCACCAACCGATACCCGTTCGTCAGACCCTGCTGTTCAGCGATGATCTTCGCCGCGTTCAAAATCGCCAGATGATCCCCCTGCTCCGGCACGTCCGCCAACCCCGGAATCTCGCTCTTGGTAATGATAATCAGGTGAACCGGAGCCTGCGGCGCAATGTCCTTGATCGCAAAAACATGCTCGTCCTCATAGACGAAAGTAGCCGGAATCTCGCGGTTCAGAATCTTCGTGAAGATCGACGCCATCGCACTCCATGATATCCCGCAACCGCGTCTTGGGGTTCAATGACTAGGCCAGGTGACGATTCACGACGTTTGGTACGGAGATTCGATGGCGGCGCGGACCGTCCGCATCCTGCTGTACCCCCTCAGCCTGCTCTATGCCGGCGGATGGCAGATTTACCTCCTCATCTATCGCCTCGGAATCAAGACCGCCCAAAAGCCACAAAAGAAAATCCTTTGCATCGGCAACCTCGTCGCCGGAGGCACCGGTAAAACCCCAACCGTCGTCTTCATTGCCAACCTCCTACAAGAGCTCGGCTACACCGTCGTCATCGGCTGTAGCGGCTACGGTTCGCCCCGAGCCGAAGACGCCTCTGCCGCTCCCGAAGGCCCCCTAGACCCCGCTGAATGGGGCGACGAACCCGCCGAGATTCGCGAACTCTTGCCAGATATCCCGCTGATCGTCGGTCGCGCCCGCGTCATCGCAGCCAAAATCTGCGCCAAGCGCTACCCCGATGCCGTCCTCTTGATGGACGACGGCTTCCAGCATATGCCCCTCGCCAAGGACCGCTCGATCATCCTCGATCCGCCCACTTCCAATACCCTGACCTTTCCTGCCGGGCCCTACCGCGAATCACGCGCCAGCGGACGTCGACGCGCCAGCCTCGTCGTCCCCTCCGACGAATGGCGATTCGAATTCTCGCCCATCCGCTTCACCACCGCCGCCGGAACCGCTATTCCCGCCCCACCGAAAGCCCGAGTCCTCACCGCTGTCGGCCGACCCGATAACGTTCAGCGCAACCTCCAATCCGCCGGGGTCGAAATCGTCGAGTTCATCGCCCTTCCCGACCACGACAAGCTGGAATTCGACCTCGCCCAGCGGCCGCAGGACGTTCCCTGGATCGTCACTCGCAAGGATTGGGTCAAGCTTCGCTCACGTTGCACCAACGACTCAAACGTCGTCCTCGCCGAACGCCAAGCGTCCATCGAGCCGTCAGAAGAGTTGAAGAAATGGCTCAAAATAGTGTTGGGATGAATTTCAAGCCGCTGATCCACAAGCTCGGGCTCGGCGTTCTCACGCTCGGCGAAAAATGGTTTCGCATCCCCAACGTCACCAAGGCCGAACGGCGCGGCGCATTTCTCTCACGCACCGTCTGGCGGTTCGACAAAAAGCATCGCGAGCAGACCAAAGCCAACCTCATCCTCGCCTTTCCCGAGAAATCCGATTCCGAGCGCGCCGAAATCGCCGAGGGCATGGTCAACCACTTCGGCTACGTCGTAGCCGACTTCGTGCGCGGCTCCATCCGGACCGACGAGGAATACCTCTCTACCACCGCCGTCGAGGGCAAGGAGAACTTCGACCAAGCCATCGCCGAAGGCAAAGGCGTCCTGCTCGTTTCCGCCCACCTCGGCAACTGGGAGCGGTTCGGGCACTGGTTCGCCCTCAACAACGTCTCCGTTTCCGGCGTGGCCCGTGACGCCAACGACGACGAGATCACCCAGCGCGTCACCAAGATTCGCGGGGAACGCGGCGCGCGCATGCTCAGTCGTGGTAACGCTGCTCGAGAAATCCTCGTCCGACTCCGCAAGGGCGAGGCCATCTTCATCCTCCCCGACCAAAACGCCGACGACGCCTACATCCCCTTCTTCGGACATGTCGCAGGCACGGCCCTCGGCCCCGCCGTGCTTCATCTCAAGACGAAAGCGCCCATTCTGCCCGCTTGTATGCTCCGCACAGGCGCGGGAACGTATCGAATCGTGTTCCGAGAGCCCATGCACGCCAAAGTGGACGAGAAGGCCGAAGAATTGATGACGCGAGTCAACGCCGAAATCGAGGCGATGATCCGCATGGCCCCGGAACAGTATCTCTGGATGCACGACCGGTGGCGAAACGCCCGCCGAAAGGGTCTGCTTTGAAGGTCCTCCTGATCCGCTTCTCTGCCATCGGCGACTGCGTCATCGCGGGCCACGCCGTCAATGACCTTCGCTATACCTACCCCGACGCAGAGCTTTCGTGGGCCGTCGAGGACCGGTGCGCTGGCGTGATCTCCACCTCCCTGGTCCGCAAGCTGGTCCTCCCTCGTCGCAGGTGGCGCGCAAAAGGCGACCTCAAAACCCTCTTCGAGCAATATCGCTGGCTGACCAGTTTTCGCAAATTCGGCTTCGATTACGGCTTCGACCTCCAGGGCCATAGCAAGACGGCGTGGTGCCTTCGGCTCTCTGGCGCCAAAAAACGTCTGTCGGTCCACGGCACCGACGTCGTCGCCAATCGCCTGAATCCGGTTCTCGTTGACCCGCTGCTCGAAGAAGTCCATGCCGTCGAATCGAGCCGCCGCCTCGTCAATGCCCTCCTACCTATCGAGCATGTTCGGTCCGACTTCCTTCCCGGCTCGCCCCAGGTTCGGAACCCCCGATTAGTCACTCTCTGTATCGGCGCGGGGCACCCTCTCAAGGTGATTCCGCCCGAAACATTAGTTGCCGTGGGTCGAACGCTAGCATCCGAAGGCTTCGAGGTCGTCTATCTAGGCGGGCCGGAAGACCAACTGGACGCGCCGGCGGGTACAACCAATCTGGCGGAAAAAACGACCTTGGAGGAGTCCATCGACTGGGTGCGAAAGAGCGCGGTTCATATTGCCGGAGACACCGGCACGGGCCATATCGCCGCCGCCGTGGGCACTCCCTTGGTGTCCATTTGGGGACACATGCCGCTCGATCGCTACTATCCCTATGGCGAGGAAGTCACCGTCCTCAATGCGAATGGAATTCCCGCCGACGTTTCCGTGGCGGAAATCGTCCATGCCGCCAAGAGGTGGCTTCCCTGAACATCCTCATTGCGCGCCTTTCGTCTCTAGGCGACGTCGTCTGCACGCTCCCCGTGGCCGCCAGCTTGCGAACCTCCTTTCCCGAGTGCCACATCAAGTGGGTTGTCGATCCTCGCTTTGCCGGAATCCTTGAATGCTGTCCTGCCGTCGACGAAATCGTCACCTGCAAGCCTTCGTTTTCGCCGTCCTCGTTGCCGAGCTTCAAAGAGCCATTCGATCTCGCTCTAGACATGCAGGGCCTCAGCAAAAGCGCATTGGTCGTCGGACGGGCCCGCGCAGCCCGAAAGCTTGGCTACCATTGGCAACGCGAAATCGCCCCGTTCTATTCTCAGCGCGTCTTACCCGATCCATCCTCGCTCCACGTCGTGGACCAGTACGTCGATGTGATCCGGGCCGCTGGGGCCGAGGCGTCCAAGGCAGATTTCGGCTTGATCGCCCTCGACGACGATAGGGAGCGCATGAAAGCCCTTCTGTCCCAGCACGGTGTGACCGGTCCGTTTGTGGTCATGAATGCCGGTGCGGGCTGGGCCACCAAACGTTGGCCCCCGTCTCACTTTGCGACTCTCATCGAAATGCTCGCGTCCAAGGGCGTGCAGTCAGTGTTGATCGGAACCGACTCCGCCGCCGATGTCGCCGCCGCCTCAGAAGTCGTCGCCGCGTGCCCAACGCCGGTTGTAAATCTCCTGGGCAAAACCTCCATTCGCGAACTGGTGGCGTTGATCCACTTATCGAACGCTCACATCGGTGGAGACACCGGTAGCACTCACATCGCCGCCGCCCTCTCCGTACCCGCCATCGGCCTGTACTCCATCACCAAACCTTCCCGAACATGCCCCTATGGTCAAATCCACCGGTGCCACTACTCGGAAACGGGCCTCAGTGATATCATGCCTGGTGACGTCTACAAGACTGTCTGGGAGGCATTTGGATGACCATCGAAGAGTTACAAGCCAAGCGCGGCAAATCCGTAGTAGTGTTCACTAATGGCGTCTTCGATATTCTCCATGCTGGCCACGTCGACTATCTGGAAAAAGCGCGAGCATTGGGAGATTACTTAGTAGTAGCTTTGAATACTGATAGAAGCGTTTCGAGACTTAAGGGACCAACCAGACCAATCAATCACTTGGCCGATCGCGTGCGCGTGATCGGAGCCCTGCGGTGCGTTGATTGCGTGGTGACCTTCTCCGAAGACACCCCCGAACGGATTATCGCTGCGATCCGCCCCAATATCCATGTCAAGGGAGGCGACTACACGGTGGAATCCCTCCCCGAATCAAAGATCGTCCATAGTTACGGCGGAAAAGTCGTGATCTTTCCTCTCCTCGAGGGACGATCCTCCACCCGCGTTATCCAGAAACTAGACCGAGAATGAGCGTCTTCGACTACTCCAAGCGGCGATGGCTGTTCTGTATGACCCATCCCGACGATGAAATCTCCATCTGCCTGTGGATGAAGAAGCTGATCGACAATGGCAACGAAGTCTTCGTCTCTTGGACGCACTCCACCCCGGTGCGTGAGGCTGAATCTCGTAAGGTATCCGAACAATTAGGCATTCCTCAAGAAAACCTCTTCTTCCACCTCGCTTCTGACGGAATCATCTGCACCGAGTTTCGCGATCTCCTTCCCCGCTTCCGGGAGATCATGTCCACCGTCAAACCCGACGTCGTCGCCTGCGGCGCATTCGAGCAAGGCCATGTCGATCACGACACCACCAATGTCCTTGTGAACCTTTCTTTCGATGGACCCGTGCTCGAAATTCCCTTCTATCACACCTACGCCACGCGCTTACAGGTCATGAACGCCTTCTCAGACCCGACCGGTCAATCCGTCCTGCACCTAAGCTCCGACGAACAAAAACTCAAACGTCAAATCGCCAAGCTCTATCGTAGTCAAAACATTTGGTCGGTCCTACTTTGGTTTGAAATTTGGCAAGTCGCTCAAGGGCGGCGAATGACCCTCTCCAGCCGCGAGACCATGCGATTACAGCAGCACAAGCTATTTCGGCTCCCGAACCATCCAGCCCACGTAGCGGCACTAGTCGAGCGGTGTGACAAGTGGCACTGGTGGTGCGATCACGTCCTTCCGTACGTGCCCGGCTAGGTACCCTTTAGCAGTATGTTTCGCAAATTGATGGAGCGCGTGGACCGGATGATGGGTCGCGGCGTGATTGACGAAGAGTTTTACGAAGAACTCGAAGAAGCGCTCCTCCAGGCGGACACTAATATTCAGGTTGCCCACGAGATTCTCGAAGAGCTTCGAAAAGCCGTTCGCGAAGAGAAAATAACCGATGCGGCTGGCATGAAAGCTCGACTCCAAAAAGCCATCGGCGATCGCTTCCGCTCCCTAGAACCCGTCGGTCTCTCGGTCGCCGAAGAAGGGCCTACGGTCTACATGTTCGTTGGCGTCAACGGCGTCGGTAAAACCACCACTATCGCCAAGCTCGGGCACCTACTCGTCAATAAATTCAAGGTCAGCGTCCTCCTCGCGGCCGGTGACACCTTCCGTGCCGCCGCCATCGAACAGCTCGACACTTGGGCTAAGCGCATCGGAACCGATATCGTCAAATCCCAACCCGGAGCCGACTCTGCTACCGTCCTGTTCGACGCCATCACCGCCGCCAAAGCCCGCGGCACCCAATTCGTCCTTTGCGATACCGCTGGGCGACAGCATTCCAAATCTAACCTCATGGCCGAGCTGCAAAAAGTTCGCAAGGTCACCAACAAGGCTCTCGGACGCGATCCCGACGAAGTGCTATTAGTCATCGATGCTAATACCGGTCAAAATGCCATTCGTCAAGCCGAGGAGTTCACCAAAATCGCTGGAGTAACTGGTTTGATCCTCACCAAACTAGACGGTACCGCCCGCGGCGGCGCCCTCATCGGTGTCTACGACCGCCTCAAAGTCCCGATCAAGTTCATCGGCATAGGCGAAAAAGTCACCGACCTCAAAGACTTCAAACCCGACGAATTCGCCGAAGGTTTGTTCGACGACTAAGCCCGACTTATCGCGCAGACTCGGTTGCTACCTGAACGGCTTGAGGTCCGTTGCTCGGGACTAGAACTTCGAACTGACGGACTGACTTTCGTCCCAATTAATTAGTCAAATGCTCCATCTAGGTTTCATTTAGCCACTATGGTTAAGCCCTGCTTCAAATTGAGTTCTAAGTTTCAGAAATTTCCGTTCGAGAATGTCAATCTTGGCGCGGTCGCTACTAGGATCGAGTAGTGAAGTGCCTTTTGCGACTCCCAGATACTTGACCTTGTCATTGATCTGGATCTGTACCCAGGGCCAAAACTGTCGACACTCCACACTCGGCAATTCCGCAGATAGCTGAGCGTAATCTTCCATTCCATATTTGTGAGGCAAGGCTAGGTACCGCAGAGATTTGCACTTGCCAATTGGTGACAACCCGCCGGAAATTACCTTGACGTCGTTGAGATAGAGCTCCTCAAGATTGGGAAGGAACCGCAGGGGTTCCAAAGTTTCAAGAGTTATCTTATTCCACAAGCCCGCATCAATTTCTAGAACTCGCAGTGTGGTTAGAGCCGCAAGGGAATCCAGATTCCTGATCTTATTCGTGCTCTGAAGGGAAAGTACTTCAAGATTTGTGAGTTGGCCCACCGAGTCAAGGTTTGCCAACTTCGTGTTCCAAGTGATTTGAAGGCTTTTTAAGCGACCAAGTTTTTGAAGAGGCGAGAGATCTCCAATATGTATAGCCTTGAAGCGCAAGTCATCCACGTCGAGCCTTTCGCTTAGCCACTCCAAGTCGCTTTTCTTCGGGCGGTAAACAAAGGCAATACGCCCAGTGGTCTTCTTCGGAAGGTCCCTGAGCCTCATTGGATTTCCGTCCACAATGACCATGGCGTCTTCACCTGAGTCGAAGTGGACGTGCCTAAACGGATTGGGCATTCGGAATTGTCGATACGACGGACCAGGTGCAAGCATTTATTGCTGTTATTCCGCAGTTCCCCAATTTAGAGGATAAGCTCGAAGAAATCCGCGCTCAAAAGCACTCAGACCAACTTTCGAAACTGGTGCTTCCCTACTTTCAGAACGCACCCAACCAAGGCGTCCATCCCAATTCGCAGGTCCGAAACCTTTTCGCCATCCAAGGCAACGGCTCCCGCTCCAATTAGGGATTTAGCTTTCCCGTTAGACTCGGCCAAGCCCAAAGCCGCGATCAAAGCCGGAAGCGACACAAACCCCTCGATCACCAAATCCGCCGGAATTTCCGCCTCCTCCGCATCGGTCACAACCTTCCGCTGACTAAACGTCTCAATGAAGTAGCGCTCAGCCTCATCTGCCGCCTCAGAAGAATGGTACAAAGCCACGATCTCCTTCGCCAATCGAATTTTGGCATCCCGCGGATTCTTGCCCGGCCCCATCATTTCAGCGACCTCAGAAAGCGGCACATCCGTACACAGCTCGAACCAATTCGCAATGGTCTCGTCGGGAATCGACATCGTCTTGCCAAACATCGTGTTCGGCTCGTCCGTAACCGAGATGTAGTTCCCCAGCGACTGCGACATCTTCTCCTTGCCGTCAGTCCCCACCAGCAACGGGCACAAAACAACCGCCTGCGGCTCCAAGCCGTATTGCTCCATCAGGGTCCGCCCGACCAGGTTATTGAACTTCTGATCGTTCCCGCCGATCTCGATGTCGCTCTTGATCTCCACCGAATCCATGCCCTGACAAAGCGGATATAGAATCTCGTGCATGGCGATCGGCTCGTGGTTCTCAAACCGCTTTGTGAAGTCGTCACGCTCCATGATGCGCGCCACTGTGTACCGCGAGCACAAGCGAATCACATCCTCAAACGACATCTTGCCCAGCCAATCCTTGTTGTAGTAAATCTCGGTCCTTTCCGGGTCCAGAATTCGAAAGAACTGCTTCGAAACGGCATCGACGTTGGCCTGAACCTCTTCCCGGGTAAGCTGTTTACGGGTCTTGCTTTTGCCGCTCGGGTCGCCGATCTGCGCCGTAAAATCTCCGATGATCAGGCAGGCGATATGGCCGAGTTTCTGAAAATCGCG
The DNA here is from genome assembly GCA_016125185.1 of Armatimonadota bacterium. Lineage (NCBI taxonomy): Bacteria > Bacillati > Armatimonadota > Armatimonadota bacterium. Next base: position 8,448 of record WGMG01000009.1, read on the forward strand.
CAGCTTGCGGAGCACCACCGCCCAGCCAAGCGTGACGTCCTTGGCTGTCGGGTCCACACCGAGCTTGACTCGCAAGGTCCGACCAGCTTTGATGCGCTCTAAAATATCCGACTCGCCGATGATTTCGGTCGTGCCTCGCCGGATGATCTGAAGCTGTTCGTCTTGGGTCATTGGATCAATTTTACCGGGAACCCAAGCACCGGGATTTCCGGTAAAGTACCGGCATGAAACTCCATTATCCGATCACTCTTTTGATCGCTAGTGTGGCCTGTCTTTCCCAAGCCCAATTCTCAACCGGAATGCGAGCTGTTCCGGCTGATCTCAAGCCCGGATTCGACTCCATCATGACCCAAGATGGCAAGAATTTCCTCACCTTCCTCTCCGAAAAATGTGAAGGTCGCGGCACCGGTCAACCCGGCTTCCAAAAGGCGATGGACTACATGGCGGCCCACTTCAAAGAATATGGTCTCAAGCCGATCATGCCGGACGGAAGCTATTTCCAACTCGTAGACTTCTGGCGAACTGGCCCCGACCTCGGAGCCTCAAAACTTTCAAGCCCTCGCTACACCGCAACGACCAAGGAAATCGGCATCTCTCGCAATGGCACTTTAGATGCGTCGGGTGACGTCGTCTTCGTCTACGCAAAAGGCGACCTTGAACGACTCACCGACGAGGTCAAAGATGCAGTCAAGGACAAGATCGTGATCGCCAAAAACGACTCCTCCTTCAAGAATCTTGAAAACTACCTAATGGGTGCCGACGCCAAAACCGTTATCAGCATCGTCGACAAACTGCCCGAGGCGAACTGGAATGCCTCGCGCAACGAACCCTCACTCAGCTCAACTCTTGCCCGACTCGCAATCACGGAAAAGACTCTCCACAAGCTCATCGGCAAGGAAGACCTCGAAAAAATGAAAGCCATAATGTCCAGCCCGGTCCCGGCGGGCAACGTGGTCGTGACTCCGATCTCCGAGCAACTAACGGCAGGCTCCAAGTCCGTGGTCGAAAAGATCAAAGTCGGAAACGTGGTCGCCAAGCTGGAAGGTTCCGACCCCGCCCTGCGGGACGAATTCATAGGAGTCGGTGCCCACCTCGATCACCTCGGCAAACGAGGCGATGTCGTGTACCCGGGCGCGGATGACGACGGCTCCGGTACTACTGCCCTTCTGCAGATCGCAAAGGCCATGTCGATCAACCCCATCAAACCGAAACGCACGGTTATCTTTATGTCCTTCTACGGCGAAGAAATGGGCCTCCTCGGTTCGCGCACCTTCAGCGACAACCCGCCGATCGACCTGACCAAGATGATCGCCGAGTTACAAATGGACATGGTGGGCCGCAACTCGGTTGGCCCGCAAAACGGCGATCCCAACCGCGTCGATAAAGAGGAGGAAAACCGAGACACTATTCGTCTCGTCGGGTCAAAGCGCATCTCGACCGCCCTGGACAAGATCATTCAGGATCAAAACGAGTCGATCGGCTACCGATTCAAGTACGACGCCGAGGATGTGTACACGCGAAGCGACCACTACAACTTCGCTCGCAAAGGCATCCCCATCGCGTTCTTCTTCACCGGCTTCCACCCCGACTACCACAAGCCGACCGACACGATCGAGAAGATCAATTTCGACAAGATCGCCAACACAGCCAAACTCGTGTACCTGACGATCTTTAAGCTGGGCGACCACGAAGGCATGCTCCCGCACGACGTCGACCAAAGCGGTGGCGGTCTATAAAAGAAAACGGCCCGGAGCATTTGCTCCGGGCCGTTTCAGGCCAAGTTACAATCCGGCCTTAGCGACGAAATCGACGATGTCGGCGATTCGACAGCTATAGCCCCACTCGTTGTCGTACCAGCTCACGACCTTGGCCATGTTGCCAATCGTGATGGTGTCCAGCGCACTGAAGATCGAACTGTGCGTGTTGCCGCGCAGGTCGGTGGAAACCAGCGGCTCCTCCGTGTACTGCAAAATGCCTTTCATCGCACCTTCGGCGTACTCCTTCATGGCGGCGTTGATCTCGGCAACCGAGGCTTCCTTGTTCAGAACCGCGGTAAAGTCCACGACCGAGACGGTTGGAACCGGCACGCGGAAAGCCATACCCGTGAACTTGCCCACAAGCTCGGGAATGACCAGCCCAACCGCTCGCGCCGCGCCGGTCGAGGAAGGAACGATGTTCTGCGAAGCCGCGCGCGCATCGCGCAGGTCCTTCGAAGCCGTGTCCTGCGTTCTCTGCGAGTTGGTAAAAGCGTGAACGGTGGTGAGAAGCCCCTTGTCGATGCCGAACTTCTCATGAAGCACCTTGGCGACCGGAGCCAGGCCGTTGGTCGTACACGACGCATTCGAGATCACGTGGTGCTTGCTCGGATCGTACATTCCGTCGTTAACGCCCAGCACAACCGTGATGTCCTCGTTCTTCGCCGGAGCCGAGATGATGACCTTCTTGACGCCATGCTTGCGGTGATCGACCGCCTTCGTCGCGTCGGTGAAGAAACCGGTCGATTCGATGACGAGATCGACGCCTTCGCTGTCCCACGGAATCGAGCCCGGATCGCGCTCGGCGAAAACCTTGATGGACTTGCCGTTTACCGTGAACGAGCTATCGTCGTGGGAGACTTCGCCGTTGAAATTGCCGTAGGTCGAATCGTATTTCAGAAGGTGAGCATTGGTCTTGGTGTCGGTCAGGTCGTTGACTGCAACCACCTCGATCGAATCCGGGTGTCGTTCCAGGATCGTTCGTAGGGAGAGTCTTCCAATCCTTCCAAAACCGTTAATGCCGACGCGAACTGCCATGCGTGCAGTTTACTGCGTCGGAGAGTCGAGAGTCTCGTCGTTCCTCGTTTGCACCGTTTCTTCATACGGAATGATCGGCGAATCAAGTTCGGGCTCTGGTGGAGCCGTGGGCTCCTCTTCGTACGCCACCGCCACAGTATCGATCACCTCGGCGTCCGCGTCAGCCTCATACTCGTTGGGCAACGCCTCGCTGGACTTCGGCTCGTGCAGGATTTTCAAGCTTAGGGCCAGCCCGCCCAGCACACAAAGCGCGCAGCCCACAAACGGCGAGTAACGACCGAACGACGCTCCGAGACCAATCTGCTGACCGAGCGGCTGAAGCTTTTCGTACATCGTTGCACCGATGGGCGCGCCGATCATAGCCCCCACACCCTGAGCCGTCATGACCGCGCCAATGTTTGTGGCCCGCTTCTCGGGATTGATGTCGCTGACGCTCGCCATCCAGGCCGGAATCGTCAACAGGAACCCAATACCGATGGGCAGCCCGCCCAGCGCCAAAAACCACGGCGAACGCAGGAACGGTAGAAAGGCTCCGAGCGCAATCACACAGGTTCCCGCCGAACAAAGCGAGAGCCCGATGTGAACGGCCTTGACCTTGCCGAGCCGCTCGCCAACCTTGGCCATCGTCCCGCTCAGGCCTGCCATCGCTAACGCGCCAGGAAGGATCATGAAGCCGATCAGCGACTCGCTCATGTGGAATTCCTCGACCGGAAACAGCTTGAAAATCGTCAGCGGGAAGCCGATGCCCATGAAGGTCACGACGGCAAGAATCAGATACTCGGGAATCTGCTTCAGCGAGTCGACGAAGTCTTGGAATCCGCTCGAATGCTCGTCTTTGACCGGCGGCGTCTGATGCGCCACGCGTTGGCTGGCAAAAGCCGCTCCCGCAAACAGGACCGAGGCAAGGATAATGCCCGCGTAGCGCTTGCCGGAAAGGTCATTGACGATGCCCCCGAGCGGATAGGCGAGGGCAATCCCGATCATGTAGCAGGCGTTGAGGTAGCTCATCGCGTGCTGGCGTTCGTTGTCCTCGACCACGTCGTTCATCTGCGCGAAGGCCGCCGGCCACAGCATCGCCACCGCGATGCCGTCGAAGGCGCGCAGGACAATAAAGGCCAGCGTCTCGACTGGCGCGCCGTCCAAATGCGGCAAAAAGATACTGATGAGCGAGGTGAAGATGCTGATCGTCGGACCAAAAATCATCAGCTTTCGGGTGCCGAATTTGTCGGCGATGTGGCCAGTGATCGACTTGAAGACGGCCTCAAACAAGAGGAACGTCACCATGACCAAGCCGATGACCGAGGTTCCGAAATGCCGGTCCTCGGCAAGGTAGATCGGCATCGTCGATAGGTTCAGCGTCGCATATCCGATCTCGGCGAAGAGGGCGATGATGAGGATGTTTTGGACTGGCCTTTTCTGCCAGCACGGTTGCGTTTGAACCTGACTCATCTTCCCTCCTTCTTCATAGTCCTCTAATGATACTTGTACGGCGGGAATTCCGTTTTGTGGCCCACTCTGATATGCTTTGGGCGTATGTTGTCGAGCCTCATCGTCGAGCTTTTTTTCAACCCGCAGGACACCCCGATCACCACGAAGTCCCTCATTGAAAATCGATTCGACCTCACTCACGAGCCGTCTCCGCGCTTTACCATGCGGCAGTCGAGTAGCTATTCCCCAATCTCCAAGACGCCGGGGAACGAGGACTGGTTCGCCAACGACGACTACGGCCACTACCTGCGGCAAGAGGGTAACGAGTACGTGATGGCCGACCTAAAAGGCCCGGGCGCGGTGGTGCGAATGTGGTCGGCAAACCCGATGGGAACCCTGCGAATGTACTTCGACGGCGAATCACAGCCTCGCGTGAAGGTCAACATGCGCGACTGGGTGCAGAACCTCCAGCAGCAGATGGGCCCGATCGGCTCCGAATTCGCTTTTTGGGCCGGTCCGGGTTGGGACGTTTATGTGCCGATGCCTTACGAGAAGGGCGTCAAGATCACGATGGAGCCAGGTCCGAAGGATAACCCGAAGGGCCTTTACTACCACGTGGGGTACCGAACCTATGCCCCGGCAACGCAGGTCAAGACTTTCCAGCCGAGCGACCTCGACGCCAATTTGATGGCTCGACCTGAGCCCTCCGCGAACCTGCATCAAGCCGTCACACTGACACCTGGCTCGAAGTCGACGACGGTTCAGTTCGATGGCCCAGGCAAGATCGAAGACATCCATTTGAACTGGAACTACGGCGCCAAGGACCTGCACAAGACGCTTCGCTCGATTTGGGTGACCGGCACCTTCGATGGCGAGCAAACCATCAGCGCACCGCTCGGCGACTTTCTCGCCGCACCGTTTGGGCATGGATCGAAGGACTCGATGGAGGTCCATCTGCGGTTCGATATGCCGTTCAAGAAATCGGCTTCCTTTACCTTTGAGCGCAACACCGCGTTCGGCGGCGACTCGGTTCTCGTCGAGTTCTCGGGCGAGTCCGTGCGATACGCAGGCAACGAGGTCATCAACCTGTTCCACTGCGACTTCAGCCGCGACCGGGGCCGAACGCGACCGATGCGAGACATGCACTGGCTGGACGCCAAGGGAACCGGCTACCTGGTCGGGTGCAACCTACTGATGCAGAACCCGCGGCGCGAATGGTGGGGCGAGGGCGACGAAAAGATCTTCGTTGATGGCGAGACGTTCCCGTCGTTCTTCGGCACCGGTAGCGAGGACTTCCTCAACTACGCCTGGGGTTCAGCCACGCCTTTCTGGACGCCGTGCGGATCGCAAAACTACACGACGACGACCGCCAACAGCTTCGGCTACTGCAACATCTCTCGCCTGATGACCCTCGACCCGATTCCATTCACGAAGTCGATCAAGTTCGACGTCGAGATGTGGCACTGGGCCGACTGCGTCGCGACCTGGGACCGCGTGGTGTATTGGTACGCCCAGCCGGGCGCGACGGTGGTTCGGCAAGCAAGGCCGAGTTGGAAGGACCTGGAACTTCCCGATGTGGAAGACATCGTCCACATTCCCGGCGCGATCGAGGGCGAAGACCTGAAGTACTCGGCGACCGGCGGGTCGTCCGAGGTGCAGGGCGCATTCGGCGACATGTCGGGTCGCGGACAGATTTGGTGGATGGACGCGCCGGACGGCGCTAAGCTGAACGTCGAGGTCCCGGCCGCCGATGGCGAATACGAACTAACCCTTGGCGCATGCTTCGCCCGCGACTACGGCATTCATCAGCTTTATTGGAATGGAATGAAGCTGGGCCAACCGGTCGACTTCTATGACGACAATCTGCAATGGAAGCAGGTGAAGCTCGGAAAGGTGAAGGTGACGGGCGGCAAGGCCGTGTTCACCGCCGAGTGTGTGGGCGCCAACCCGAAGGCCGAGCCGAGGAAGATGTTCGCCGTGGATTACCTGCTTTTGAAGAAACTATAATGCCGGACTACGCTTATTGATGAACGGACCGATCTTGCGAGCGATCCCGATAGGGAGCAAGCTTGAGATTAGCGCCATTAAGAAGGTCAATATACTCCCTCGCACGTCGTCAAGAATCATCGTAATCGCTCGGGGTGCTCGGATTTTTGATGTCCGATCAAACTCTGCTTCAGATCCTTTTCGAAGAATAGGTATCGCTTTGAGGAGATCATCCGAAGAACGCCAAGCCTTTTGCGCAACTTCAAATGAATCGGTCGAACCGAAGTTTAGGAAATTGAGGTTATCGTCGCGCAGGGGGAACACCGTAATGTTTAGTTTTCGGACTTCATCGGTTTTGAGTGGATAAATCCATTTTCCATCCGCCTTACCGAGAATAACAACTCCACGATCTTGCGGCCGTTTGATCGTCGTCGAGAGCTTGCTCATTGCCTGTTCGGATTCCTGCTGACTCCCTGAGATGCTGGCAACATACATTTCGTAGCGCTCAGTCATGATCGGTCGATACGTCAAAGCGTACTGGTGCCAAGAATCCTCAAAGTCCTTCATCTTCGCGTCATATACGCCAAATGAATGAAAATCTCCCAACAGAACAGCGGTAAATCCCAGCGAGATCATCGCAACCGCAAGGCCAAACGCCGTGACGGATACCCGCCCGGCACGAATGATTCCTAAGACTGCAAGGAAACCGGCCAAATAGACGACGATCAGTCCAATCGGTAGCATTGCACCGGATATTCTCCCGTGAAGGCGAATTGAAGCAAATTTGATGAGAAACGCCCCAACTAACCACAGCGATGCCGCGAGCCATTGCAGCCGTAAAGCAATCGATTTGGTTGAAGCGGAAATAATTCGCGATGCGATCTCGTCAATTGTCCCGATGCGACCATCTGCCAGACGCTTGGACTCAACATCCGATTTTCCGGCAAGCAGACCTTCTTCGTAAAGATCTTCATAGTGCTCGACTATTTCACGGATCTCGTCCGAATAATCCTTGCGAGTCCGACGACGAACTGCTCCGCGCAGTACGCTTTCGAAATCCCCGACAGCGCTATGCATGGCCCACCGCCCACGCTTTCGCCGGCTTCATCACCGCGTTCACTTTGTCGACAAACTTCTCAAACTCCTGTTGCCGCTCGCGAAGAAAGCGAGAGCCGTCTTCGGTGATCGAATAAACTCGCCGATTCGGCTTGCCTTCCTGCACGACCCACTCGGCGGTGACATAGCCGTTCTCTTCCAATTTGCGCAGGGCCGGATACAGTTGGGCCTCGCCGTACTTAAACAAATCTTCGCTCAGTTCGCGGATGCGCTTAGCGATCTCATATCCATAGCCGGGCTGGTCTTGGAGAACACCCAAAACCATCGCCTCGACATCACTTCTAAAGTCCATACAAAGGACTATACATCAAAACTTTATATATGTTCACAAATTATTTGACAATCGCCATGCTGATGCCATCGCCGATGGGCAGAAGCACTACGTCTACGCGATCGTCTTGGATCAGCTTCTCGTTGTAGGCGCGAAGCACATTCGTATTCTCTTCCTGGTTCTCGGGGTCGATGATGCGCCCAGCCCAGAGCACGTTGTCGCTGAGGATCAGCCCGCCTTTGCGCACCAGCTTAAGGCACCGTTCAAAGTAGTTCGGCATGTTCGGCTTGTCGGGATCGATAAACGCGATATCGAACGGCGCAACCCCTTCGGCAATGAGTGAATCGAGCGTATCGAGAGCCGGACCAAGGCGAAGTTCGATATTGTCGCCGTAACCCGCCTTGCTCCAATACCGCTTCGCCACGTTGGTGAACTCCTCATTGATATCGCAAGCGACGACTTTAGAATCCGGTCCCATCGCTTGGGCCACCACCAACGAACTGTAGCCGGTGAAGACGCCAATTTCGAGGTATCGCTTTGCCCCCGTCGCCTTGGCCAGCCAACCCATAAACAACCCTTGATCCGGACTGATTTGGTACCCGGCATCCGGCATTTGGGCGGTCTCTTCGCGCAGTTCGCGCAGGATGTCGGCTTCCTTCAGAGTGACCGATTCAATGTAGGTCTGCAGGGCAGGGTCGATAAAGCTCTTGGCCATTTCACTAGGTTATCCGTTTCAAGTGCAAAATACTTCTCACAAAACATGTTACTATTGAGTAACATATGAATATGGAAGACACCGCGGTTTGGAAAGCGCTCGCCGACGAAACGCGACGAGGTCTGCTCGATAGCTTGAAAAATCGGCCGGCGACCACCGGCGAGCTCTGCGAAGAGTTCGCTCACTTGGATCGCTGTACGATCATGAAGCACCTCTGTGTGCTTGAGCATTCGAACCTCATCACGTTTCGGCGCGAAGGCCGAAACCGCATGAACTTCCTAAACCCGGTTCAACTCCAAAAGATACATACGCGGTGGCTGACCAGCTACACCGCGCAACGGGCCCAGAGCCTGCTGAATTTGAAGGAGCGAGCCGAGGGGGTTGCGCCCGCTATGCCAATGGAAAACACCACAACACTCGAAACACGCGCGGCAAAGTACGCGTTCGACGTCGACATCAAAGCGCCAAAGGAGAAGGTCTGGAACCTTCTCACCAACGACTCGTCCTGGTTTCCCGACGCCTACAACTCCAATCCGCGCACCAAAGGGTTCGTGATGGAGCAGAAGGTCGGGGGCATCTTTTACGAGGATTACGGTGACGGAAACGGGAAGATGATGGGAATGGTCGTCGGCCTCGACGTGCCAAATCGCGTCCAGGTCCAGGGTCCGGTCACCACCGACTTCGGCGGTCCCGCCACCCACATGTTCACCATGGAACTGGTCGAGACCGCCGACGGCTGTACCTTCAAGTTCGACGACGCTCTGTTCGGCGTCTTCCCGGACGAGCTTCTTCAGGGTCGCCAAGGCGCCTTTAGGGACTTGTTCGGAACCCATCTGAAGGCGGCAGCCGAGAAGGCTCTTTAGCCTCCGACCTTACTGGGCGATGATGTTGTCCTTCAGGCAGGACATCTGAACCGCAAACTCTTCGGGGGTGACCAGCTTGGTTTCGCCCTCGAAGTAGGTCACGCGCATGGGATCGTCGCCCGTGTCCTCATAGATATGAGTCCAAAACATCGGCATCGTCGGACAATTCCATGTCGAGGAAAGGGCAACATGAAACACGCCGAACCGGCTGGACGTGTTGTACGCCGAGCCCGTCATCGCCTTCCAACTGATGAAATTGTGATCGGACGGCTGGGCAACATCCGGCACCGTGTCGATATTCGACGTACACAGTTCGCTTCCCGTCGATTCGGCCAGGAGCGCGCAGGTTCCCGGATACCAGTAGTGGCTGAGGGCCAGATCGTCGGTCGGCATCTTGCGCACTGACATCAGGTAGCGGTCGTAGTCGCTAATTGAGCTCGGAAAGTGGTCGTCATTCTGTCCGGCGTAGAGACTCACCGCCCCAAACAGCTTGTGGAGCCGAGCCATCTCGTTGTCGTACTTCAGCTTGTACTTGATCTGGTTTGCTATCGGCTTTCCGATGGCGTAGGCGACAGCGATCAGCAGACAGGTCACCAACAGCTCCCCGAAAAATGTCGACCGCCTCATACCGATAATCCGTACTCCCGCCCAGGCCTTTAGACGCGATCGAAGCGCCAATGATCCATCAGACGGACACCAGCAATATTATCGGCTATCGGCACGCCAAAAATGACGAAAGCCCTTTCCAATTTCGATATAAAGTAATTTACGGGTGGCTCGTTCGTAAATCGTCGATAATAAGAACATTGCCGGTCCACACAGAGTCGAGTCGTGCTTGCGACCATATTTCGACATCCGAATCGTTGTCCTTAACATTTATGGAGCCATCTCTATTAGTACCTAGTACTGCGACAAAGTGTTCATTTTCCAACTCCACGATCGCACCAGAGTACTTGCTTAGCATTTGGGGACAACTAAAGTGAAAGCCGTTTAATTGGAATCCAAAGTGTTTCGCCGTGGTCTTTAACTGGTCAAAGCTGACCAATCCGTCCTTCGTTGAAATGTTAGCCATTACTTCATCGTACGAAACGGGCCTACCGCTTTTACGCAACAAGGCAGTCAAACTACTAACACCGCATTGAAGAGTATTAGTTGCATGTCCACAACCGCAAAGCAGGGCTAATACTATTAATGATCCTTGCGCCTTCGAAAAACAACCTTCCATAAGCAAGCCAACAGTAGCCCCGAGCCGGAGAGCACGAAGATATTTCCCAGGGCAAGGGAACTCTTGCCTCCGCCTTTGTGTCCCGCTTCACCCCAGTATACGAGATCGCCGTTCGCAGCTACTTTATATAGTCGTCCATCATCGGACCCAATAGTGGCAGACACAGGCATTTTCGGCACATCCGAAGGCCAATCATTTCCTGAGTAGGGCCTTACATTAACCAAATCCACTTCTGATGCCGTTCCCTCAGCTAATTGACTGCCGTTGAATACTCCACTCCAAATATTAGCGCTTTTGGCAACCCAAACTCCGCTTATACGAATAAATTCATTGATATGGTAGCCTGAACGAACATTCTTTTCACGCAGTTCAATAGCAGAAGCAAGCATACCCTTTGATCTTAAAAGTGTTATTGTAATGTCCTCTCCGCGGTATTTGCCGGTCACTTCTATGGATTCTCCGCGGTCGCTTACAACTGGGGAATCAATTTCGTCTAGATGCTTCTCTATGGTCCCTCGCACCCAAACTCGCCCGATAGCGCCACTTGCATAAGCGACATCCCATCTTTCATCCAAGAAACCCGTCAAAAAACTCTGGTGCCCTTTGTCTGTTTTGAACATTTCGTATTTCAAGACGCTCCCATCGTGCGGTTCATTGATTAGTAATCTGGTACCAGGCTCAACGCCGGGTTTTGTCTCTCGCACTTGCTTTTCAACGATCCAATTGCTTCCATTCAAGAGCCACCTGTATGAGCCTTCAAAAGCAATTCCTTGCCCAACGGGATCACTCAGTTTGGGCGCTTGCACGCTAAAATACTTTGTTGTTACTGTAGCCTCACCAATAATCTGTGAGCTATTGTCTTGCGCTAGGGCAATCTGCTTTTGGATATCTTGAATGCTTAAGGCAAAGGCCAACTCCGGCAATACCAAGAGCCAGATGGCTATGGAAAATACCGGAATTAGCCGCCGCCCTCCAATTTTCATTGGAGGGTGAATCATTAGGAACCGCCCGAGGGAGGTGTATCGATGACGCAGGTCGAGGAAGTTGTGTAATCAGTCCTCGACACGGTCGTGCAAGCGGAGTCCGCGTAATACATCACCTCATTGCACGCTACGTCCGGCAGTGCAACACAAGTGTCAGAGCCTAAAGCCCATCCGCATTCAAGGTGACTATGCCAGACCTGCTTGTAGTAGATGTTGATTCCAAATTCATCGGTCCCGTAATACGTACATGGCACGGGCTGCTCATTGCAACCAAGTCGGCACGTTGAACCCGCCCCTCTGGTCAGGTTCATTTCAGCACGTGTCAACGGCCGACTTGTTGGCGAGTTGCTTTCAGTCTGCCTTGGCATTGTCGAGTATCCTGTGGCAACTAGACAAACCAGGGGTAAAACTATCACTATGTTAGTTATATTTCTCTTCATGTTTCCTATTCTCAGTTAGAGATGTGTTGAGTTACGTGTAAATTCCTCAAGCACTGAAAGGCAAGGGCACACGTAAGAACCGCAAAAGTTGCTGACTGCCATGGCGCAAGTTTTAGAAGGGCCCCAAAGCATGAGCACGGTGCCTTCAGATCTTGCAACCACCGCCAAAGGGAGTACCCAAACAGTAGCGATGAAAAGCCAGCGTAAGTGACGAATCCAAATGAAAGCGTTTTCCTAAGCATCAGAAGTACGGAGATCAGAAGTTCAACGAAAATTACACTATAAGCGACGACCTTAACTAATAGCGGCGGAAACAGACCAGACCTATCAATAGTTGCAATGATCTCCTGAGGATGCTGAACCTTCGTAATTGCAGCGACAATCATGACACCACCTAGGAAAATTCTTGAAGCGGGAACTACCCACCTCCATTTGGATTTCAGTACGAGCGCCACGCCACCTCTAAGCCGGAGTGAGTCAACAACTTGACATGCCCGTCGGCGAAAGCAATCTCGTACCGATAATCGAACACTTTAGCCTGAAAGTCGTCCAGGCTATCTGATGCCAGCGCAACGAGAGAAGTCCCATGCCAGTGACCAGCCAGATCGGCCAAAGTATTTACCTTCGATGGGTCCTTAAGCCCCGTGTCTTGCGCACCCACCAAACCAAGTTCTGTTCGATACTCGTAGCTGCTACCACATGCCTCATAGACAGACGGAGTAAACTCCATTTTCTCAGGAAAGGCGCTTTCTACGACATTGGTACCTGAATCTTCAGGGCAGCGAAAAGTTGCAAAGGATTTAGTGTATGGCATAAGGATGTGATGCAATAGCGGCACCGATTCAATTTGAGCCGCGGGCGGGAAGGATCCTGGACGCACCAAATCAGCGCAATCTTTTCCTCTGGGAAAGACATTGTCATTGTCGGCTGAATATAGTAGAATTGCATTGCTTATTTGGGACAGATTTGCAGTGCATACTGTTCTTTTAGAGGCTCGTTTAGCAGAAGTAATTACTGGCATCAGGAGTCCGGTCAGGATAAGAAGCACGCTGACGACAATCATTAATTCTATCATTGTGAAACCACTCACTTCCCCTCTCTTGGTCTTACGTACAGCAGACATCGCCCTATAACTCACGCTCCAGCATTTTCGTGCCTTCTTTCTTCCTCGCACGGTACCAACAACACGGGACAAGTTGTACCCTTCAAATAGAAATCAACACGTGATTGACATTATAACGTATTTTCCAGGAAATTATCGCAATTGCAGCATTTTTGATTCTTTGTGAATTGAACAGTCGGCAGGCGAGGTTCCATGTTACAGTCGTTGGCAACAAGTCGCCCTGTAACACATGAGAAGGTTATCTCCAAAGTGCTTGATCTTCCCTCGGGCAACAACCAGAGTGCCTTGACCTCAAGCCAAGGACTGAAGCTCACAGATGTTAGCCGAAAGCTGAATTGAGCGACAAGTGATTTGAAGCTTCCAATGATTTTTCCTTCTGATAATGTATTACGGGCCCACACAGAAGAGGGCCCGTAATACATTATCGAGTAGGACTGAGTTCTCAGCGCTTAACGAACTGGAAGCCACGTCGCGCTTTCTTGCGGCCGTACTTCTTACGTTCCTTCACTCGCGCGTCGCGGGTCATGTAACCCTGCGAGCGCAGGTCCTTCTTGAACTCTTCGTCGACGGTCACTAGGGCGCGAGAGATGCCGAGGCGGATCGCACCGGCCTGACCGGAGATACCGCCGCCTTTGGCCGTCGCCACGACGTCGTACTTCGCGTCGAGACCGAGGTGAACCAACGGGCTCTTGACGAGGATTTCGAGAACGGGACGACCCAAGTATTCCTTAAAGTCCTTTCCGTTGATGATGATATTGCCCTCGCCTGGCTTGAGCCAAACTCGCGCAACGGCGCTCTTTCGTCGCCCGGTTCCATAGTTCTGCTGTTTAGCTGCCATGCCTTATTTGTTCTCCTTCTTGATGCTGTAAGGTTGCGGATTCTGTGCTTCGTGCGGGTGCTCGGCACCAGCATAGACTTTGCACTTCTTGAAAATCGCCTTGCCCAGCTTGGTCTTCGGGCACATTCCCCAGATCGCCTTTTCGACGAGCTTGACGGGGTCGTTCTCCAGCATCTCGCCGCGGGCCACGTTCTTGAGACCGCCCGGCCAACCCGAGTGCCAGTAGATGAGCTCCTCTTTCTTGTTGCCGGTCAAAACGGCCTGAGAAGCGTTGATCACAACCACGAAGTCTCCGCAATCCTGGTTGTATTCGAAAGTAGGTTTATTCTTGCCACGAAGAAGCTGTGCGACTTGTCCAGCGAGACGACCCACGGGGACGCCGGCAGCGTCCACCACGTACCATTTTCGCTCGATCGAGCCACCCTTATTGGTGAATGTTCGATTCATCTTTTTCTATCCTTATTCTTTTTCTAAAACGTTTCTTGATCGAAGCCGTGAGTGAGATCACGATGGTCCCTGGGATGCCTGCCGTACCGGATCCGCATTAAGCAAAGACCCTTTGCCGGAAGCACCACTGGCCATTGGTACTTGAGCCGCTCCTCTGGTTGGAGGAGTCTACTGACCTCTACGACGTCGCGGTAGCCGCGTCCCACTTCGAGGATCGCGCCAGCCATTCTTCGCATCATTCCGCGGAGAAAGGCGGTACCCACAACGTCCACCCACACCTCATCTCGAACTTGCCTCACCCCAACCGAGTACAGGACCCGGCGGGTGTTGGTTACCGAAGACTCCAACTCTTCGGTAAAGGCTCGAAAGTCGTGATCACCTTGCAGATAGCTTGCCGCCTTCTGCATTAGCTCCAGGTTCAGTTCGCGTCCATAGTAGTGCGCAAACCTTTCTCGCATGGGGTCGGACTTGCCAACCATGATGCGGTACCGGTAGAAGCGGTCGATAGCCGAGAACCGTGAACTGAAGTCGTCCGCCACTCGCGAGGACTTCATCACCCGGATGTCGGGTGGAAGCACCTTGTTGAGCGCGTAGGACCACTTTTCGGGTGGGACGCCTTTATCACAATCGAAATGGCACACTTGGCCTTTCGCGTGGGCGCCGCCGTCGGTTCGGCTAGCTCCGATGATCTCGATTTCTTCGCCCGAGACACGGCGAACAGCTTCTTTCAATGTGCTTTGGACAGTTCTCTGTCCTTTGTTCCGCGACCAACCTCTAAATTCCGTCCCATCGTAGGCGACGGTGAGTTTGATTCGCATCACAAAAAATCCCACCTTTTACGGTGGGATAAATCTTTAGACCAATTCGAGAACGGCGGTCTGGGCGGCGTCGCCTCGGCGGTTACCAGTCTTGGTGAGACGGGTATAGCCACCGTTGCGATCCTTGTACCGGGGACCGATGTTGTCAAAAAGGTGCTTGACGAGGTCTTCACCGGTCAGCTTGTTAAACTGGGCTTTCACCTGGGTGACTTCCAGTTCCGTCTTGCCGGCGGTGATCTTTCCGCTGACGAGGTTGCTGGAACCGTGGCCGACGAGAATCTTTCGAGCTCGGCGTCGGGCCTCCAGGCCATCCTCCATCTTGGTCAGAGTAATGAGCTTTTCAACCATGCGCTGAAGCTCTTTGGCGCGGCCGAAGGTGGTTCGGACGTACCCATGTCGAACGAACTGACGAGAAAGGTTCGTCAGGAGGTGCATCCGCTGATCGGACGGCAGGCCAAGTTTTCGGTGGTCTACTTTGTGTCGCATCGTTGTTTTCCTTAGAAATCGTCGTCGTCGTCGTCGAGAAGGTCGATCGAGCGGTAGCCACCCTTGGACGGCTTCAGCTCAAGACCATGCTCTTGGAGCTTGTCGCGGACCTCAAGCAACGACTTCTTACCGAAGCCGCGGATTGCGGTGAGGTCTGCCTCGCTGACGAGAGCGAGGGCGCGCAGGTTAAGAATGCCAGCGCGGCGAAGACAGTTGAAGGTTCGCTGCGAGAAGTCGAGCTCTTCGATCTTCACGTCGGGAACGTTCTTGAGAATCTCGTCCGTGCTCTGCTCTTCGGTACCGATTTCGGCCTGGAAGCCAGCGGCGCCAAGGTCGAAGAAGAGTCGGAAGTACTTGTCAAGAATGTGAGCCGACTGCGAAAGCGCATCGTTCGGGGCGATCGCGCCGTTCGATTCGATGTCGATGACCAGTCGCTCATAGTCCGTTCGAGTTCCCACGCGGGTGGCCTCGACCAGATAGTTGACCTTTCGGATCGGCGTGAACTGTGCGCCGACCGGCAGAAGGCCGATCACGCCCTTGTAGCGATCCTGCTTGTCAGGAAGCGTGTAGCCGACGCCCCAGTTGACGAACAGCTCCATGCTGAGGGTCGACTTCGGGTCGCTGATGGTGGCGATATAAACTTCGGGGTTGACGACCTCGACGCCCTCGGGGCAGACGATGTCGGCGCCGGTGACTTTGCCCGGGCCAGTGGCTTCGATCTTGAGGACAACCTCGTCGATCGGCTCTTCGCTGGTGACCTTGACCGCCACATCCTTCAGGTTAAGGATGAGCTGGGTCGTGTCTTCCTTGATGCCGGGGATCGGAGCGAACTCGTGGAAAACCTTGTCGATGCGGATGGCGCAGATGGCGGCACCCTGGATCGAGCTAAGGAGCACCCGTCGAATCGCGTTGCCGATGGTCTGTCCGTAGCCTCGCTCGAGAGGTTCGAGGACGAACTTTCCATAGTCGTCGGTCAGTTGCAGAGTGGAAATTGCAGGCATTCTGGGTCGGTTCTCCTAGGTTAGACTCGGCGTCGCTTCGGCGGTCGGCAGCCGTTGTGCGGGAGCGGCGTCACGTCGACGACGTGGGTGACTTCGAGACCGCTGGCGGCCAGGGCGCGCATGGCGGTTTCTCGACCGGAGCCGGGTCCTCGGACCTGGATCGAAATCTGCTTCAGGCCGTGCTCCTGAGCCAGTCGCGAAGCCTTATCGGCTGCGACCTGCGCCGCGAACGGGGTGCCCTTTCGACTGCCTTTGAAGTTGACGTTTCCGGCGCTGGCCCAGCTGATCGTGTTGCCGTTCGCGTCGGTGATGGTCACAATGGTGTTGTTGAAAGACGCGTGAATATGCGCAACACCGATTGCGATGTTCTTCTTCTCTTTCTGCTTTCCTCTCGTGGTGGTTTTTCTTGCCATGGGTGCCTTGGTTCAGGGTGTCCCGCCGCCGAGGCGGGACGATCAAAATTACTTCTTCGCCTTCTTCTTTCCGGCAACGGTCTTCGGCTTACCCTTTCGAGTTCGCGCGTTGCTGCGGGTTCGCTGGCCTCGAGTCGGGAGTCCGCGCGAGTGGCGGATGCCTCGGAAGCATCGAATCTCCATCAGGCGACGGATGTTGGTTTGGACTTCGCGGCGCAGGTCACCTTCTACCTGGTAATCGGCGTCGAGGACTTCGCGGATGCGAGTGACTTCGTTCTCGTCGAGATCCTTTACTTTCTTGCGAGGGTCAATGTTTGCTTTCTCAAGCAACTCAAGGACGTTGTGCTTGCCGATTCCGTACAGGACGGGCAGGGCATACTGCACCATTTTTTCTCGCGGAAGGTCGATACCTGCAATACGTGCCATAAATTCTTATTAACCTTGTCGCTGCTTATGCTTGGGGACGCTGCAAATCACGCGCACAACGCCGTTGCGCTTGATGATCTTGCACTTATCGCAGATCTTTTTAACACTAGCTCTAACTTTCATGATCTGTTCTTCCTGGTCCGTCCGTCCGTAAGGTTGATCACCTTATTCTTTGGGAACGAAAGCACACGCAGTACGTCGCTGACGCAACTGAGAATATTACTCAACGCGTGAATCGTTTTGCAACCCTAATTCGTCACGAATTGGTTTAGCCGTATAGAACGGCGGAAACGCCTAGGACCGGGAAGCCTTTAGTGTACTTGACGGGGACCGAAGAGGTCCCGCTTTTGGGGAAAACCTGTCAACGCTTTCGATCCTTTCGGAACGGGTTTTGCCGAGGATCGGTATAAACGTCGGCCCGGAACGGCAAACTTTGAACATGATCGTATTGACTCGGAGAATTGACGATGAGGACCACGGACATCATCCTGGTCTCATCGTTGGTTCGGATGAACTCTAATAGCTCATAGCCATTCGGGTGAGACATCGTGTAGTCGACGATCGCCTGATCAAACTTCTCGGTCTGAAGCAGATGAAGACCTTCGGAACCGGTTTCGACCACCGTGACCTCTTGCCCCGAACGCTCAAGGGTCGTTTGAATGAGTCGAGCTATGTGCTTTTGGTTCTGAACTACCAGGACCCGTCTCATTTAGCTGAATCCTGAAGCCTGGAGTCTGAAGCCTACAGGTTAATTCCGATGCCGATACGTGATCCGGCCCATCGTCAGATCGTACGGACTGACCTCGACTTTCACACGATCGCCCGGCATGATTCGGATGTAGTGCATGCGCATCTTGCCGCTCACGTGGGCCAGGACCTCAAGGTCACCTTCATCGAGCTTGACGCGAAAGCGAGCGTTGGGAAGGTTTTCGATGATCGTCCCATCGAGTTCGATTCCCTGCTCTTTTCCGGATTGATCTCCAGTCTTCTGCTTGTAGTGCCTTCTTCGCGCCATGTGCCATCAGTTTACCAAGAATGGCGTTCGTCGCCATAATGGAGGGCGGAATGAAGCCGGATGTGATCGTCGTCGGGGCGGGCGCCGCCGGAATCTTTGCCGCCTGGCGGGCGGCCACCTTGGGCGCGAAAGTCGTGCTTCTGGAAAAGACCAGCCGCATCGGCACCAAGATTCTCGTGTCGGGTGGCGGCAAATGCAACATCTGCCACGACGGCCCCATCGAAGAGGTTCTCGCCAAGTTTCGCCCCAACGAGGGGCGCTTCATTCGACCAAGTGTTTACCGGTTCCCCAGCACCGCCATCGTGCCGCTCTTCGTCACCCGCGGGCTTGACGTCTACACCCGGCCGGACGGACGAATCTTCCCCGTCGATCGCACCGCCAAGGACGTAGTGGCGATCCTCAAATCGCTTTTGGACGAGGTCGGCGTGACCGTGTTCCTGGACTCTCCTGTCGAAGGACTGACCATCGAAGATGGGCGAGTTGCCGGGGTGCAAGTGGGAACCGCCGAGCGGCGGGGGAGCCATCGGACTACAGATCAGCCCCGGTACGGTGCGAAGGCTCTCCTGACCGAAGCATTGGCCATCGAAGACGACCATTCGGTCTTTGGCGCGGGCGAGCTTCGAGCCCCGAAGGTGATCGTATGCTGTGGCGGATCGAGCTATCCCAACTCGGGCACCACCGGCGATGGCTGGAAGTGGATGCGCGACCTGGGGCACACCATCGTCAAAACCCGCGCCGCACTGGCTCCGCTGTATCTGGAAAGCGTCGATGCCGACCTCAGCGGGGTGGCCCTGCGAGACGTAGCGCTCAAGGCTCGGGCGACCAAAGAGGTCGCGCGATGGCGGGGCGATCTGCTGTTTACTCATCAAGGAATCTCGGGGCCATGTGCACTGGGGGTCAGCCGAGTGGTCGCCGAAACGCTCGAATCGGCCGAAGTGTCTCTCGAGGTCGATTTATGTCCCGACACGTCCGAGGACGCCCTGCGCGAGCAGGCTTTGAGCGCGGACCCGAAGCGCACCGTCGACTGGTTCCTGTCCGAACTCTTACCCGACCGCCTTCTCGAGCGTTTCTTGACTGATGGCGCGATTCCTCCCAAAACCACGTTTGCCAACCTCGACCGCAAGTCGCGCAATCGTCTGATGACGTTGATCAAGGCGTGGCCCATCGGCAAAGTTCGCCACGTCCCGCTGGAGAAAGGAGAGGTCGTCGCCGGTGGCGTTAGCTTGGACGAAGTCGATCCCAAGACGATGGCGTCGCGCTTGGTCGATGGTCTTTATTTGTGTGGCGAGATTTTGGACGTCGCTGGGCCGGTGGGAGGCTATAACCTGCAGGCGGCTTTTGCGACCGGGTTCGTGGCGGGGGAATCGGCAGTTGTATCAGTCTCCGGTAACGCTTAACGCACTCCCCTCATCCGGTTCGTAAACTCACCGGCTTCTCCATCCGGAGAAGCATCGGATCGGCACCACGTTCCAGCGCTAGGGGAAAGCCGATCGTTTGTAAAAGTGGCGACTCTAATGCGTAAAAGTTCGGCAAGATGCTTTCGTCGATGTGCCAGCAGACCCGAGACGGTTGAAGCCCAACGACTTTTCACCTGAAATTCCAACATTTGGCCGTCCAAAGATGCTTCTCCGGATGGAGAAGCCGGTAAGACGCCAAAGGCGACGAACCGGATGAGGGGAAATCAAGAAAGCTATGTTCAAAGTAGGTTCTTTTGCTTGCCAGTCCAGAAAATTAGGGGACTCGCCGCAGACTGTCTGAACGCGATACCAAGTTTCACTCACTACCGAACATCTACATTTCGGACCAACAACTCTTGTAAACCATCGGCTAGCACTCGTCTTTCCACGTTTCTTCGTAGATTGGAAGAAAGTATCGAGCCGCTCCGCCTTCCTGCCGTCTCATTTCATATTCTGCTTCAATCCAGGCGGCCTTGAATGCTACAAACCGCTTCACACATTCGACCTCAGGGTCAGTCAGAGCGGACCAGCGATCTAAGAACATCTCCCGCTCGCCTGGCCTTAGCATCAAGTCGTGGGCCAGATCGATCGAGTCTGGCTCTCTCAGCCCTCGAAGCATTGCCGCCGGAAGATAATAGCGACGACCTACGGGGTCAAGGTACAAAAAGCTACCACCCCATTCGCCAATCTTCCACGAAGGATCATCGATAAGGTCCTGCCAATGGGAATCAGAGTCCCCAAAGGCTTCAACCCGGTCAGATTCATCCCAGGTAGCACGTCGGATGACGTCAGTCCATTGCGCGTCGGTCAATGCTGAAGGCTTCTCAGTTTGCAACAGATTTTCGACCAAGAAAACTTGGACTTCATAATTCTGCCTGCAAGACTCGCCCCAAGTTACCGTGCCGGTTCTCGTGACGCCATCGAAGACGAGCCTAATCTCCCTTTCGAGATCTTCGACTTCGCGGGCCAATTCTTCCTGATCCATCCGGCAAAACTTACAGCGCGTACTTCGTCAACAAGCCCCGCATCTCCTTCACCAACTCCGCCTCAACATAAATCCCATCGTCCCGATAGTCGATCTTGAGCACCCGGCCAAAGTTGTAGCACTCCTGCACCAAGCCCGACTCCGAGTAAGGCACCAACGCCTTGATCGCCCCCAACAAGTCCTGGACCTGCCGCTTGATCGCATTCAGGAGATCGGGGATCCCTTCGCCGGTCGTCGCCGAAATAGCAACCGAGTTCGGAAACTCCGCGATCAACTCGCGGCGCACCGCCGGGTCCGAGATCGAGTCGATCTTGTTGAACACCGTGATGCACGGCTTGTCCTGCGCTCCCAGCAAGTCCAGGGTCTCCATGACCGCGTCGCGCTGGACGT
Source organism: Armatimonadota bacterium (assembly GCA_016125185.1). Taxonomy (NCBI): domain Bacteria; kingdom Bacillati; phylum Armatimonadota; species Armatimonadota bacterium. The sequence continues at coordinate 29,666 of WGMG01000009.1, forward strand.
CCCACGCCGGCGCGCTGATATCCACCAGATGGAGGATGAAATCGCTATGCGTCACCTCCTCCAAAGTCGACTGGAACGCCGCCACCAAGTGCGTCGGCAGGTTGCGGATGAAGCCGACCGTGTCGGTGAGGAACAGCGCGTAGCCGTCGGGCAGATCGATCTTTCGCGTGGTCGGGTCGAGGGTCGCAAACGGCATCGCGTCGGCCAGCAGTTCAGTCCCTGCCAGGCGGTTCATCAACGTGCTTTTTCCCGCGCTGGTGTAGCCCACGATCGACGCAAACGGGAACGGATGCTTGCGGCGGCTCGCCCGCTGTTGGTCGCGGACCCGCTTCACGTCCACAATCTCTTCCTTCAGCCTCGCGATCCGGTCGCGAACCATTCGCCGGTCGGTTTCCAGCTTGGTTTCACCCGGACCACGCATACCGATACCGCCCTTTTGCCGCTCAAACTTCGTGTAAACCGACATCAGCTTGGGCATCATGTAGGTCAACTGCGCCAGTTCGACCTGGAGCATGCCCTCCCGAGTTCGGGCCCGACGAGCGAAGATATCGAGAATAAGCTGAGTGCGGTCGACGACGCGCGTTTTGAATGCCTCTTCGAGGTTACGCTGTTGCATACCGCTCACCTCTCCGTCGATCAGTACGACGTCGGCCTTTAGGTCTTGGGCCAGCACCGCGATTTCCTCGACCTTGCCCGAGCCGATGAAGGTGCCCTTATACGGCCGATCCAGGCGCTGGCGGATGATCGTCAATGGCTCTACGCCCGCCGCCTCGCAAAGGCCCTCGAGCTCTTCTTCGACGACCATGTCGTCGGCTTCGTCCTCGTTGATCACCACCAGAACGGCGGTTTCGACCGGGTTGTCCAGAGAGGCCAGTCGCGTTTTCGCCATCAAAAAATCCCGACGTAAACGACGCCTTGGTGGATAGCGTTCAGTTCGTTGACGACCCCTTCGACGCACGCGTCAAAAATAATCTTCCCTTTCTCTGCTGTCGCCTTGGTGGCGTAGCCAAGCGATCCCTCTTCGCTCACCTCGTCCCACATTTTCACGAGCGAAGTCGTGGGCGGCTGGGTGCGCAGGCCGTCGTCGCGCAATAGGGCGGTGCGGACCTTGTCCGGGTGCAGGTGCATCATCAAACTGGTTTCGGCCTCGCAGGCATGCTGGATGCCCTTATCCGGCCCTTCCAGCACTGACGCGACCGCCTTTTCGCCAAAGGCGTAGTAGCCGCGATGGGCGAGGGTCAGGTTCGGATTCTTTTCCTTGAGGGCCCGCAGAGCCACGCCGTTCGGTTCGTTGTTGCCACCGTGGCCGTTGATGACGAAGAAACGATGAAATCGATGGCGAACCATCGACTCGATGACGGCCGTCAGCGAGGACATGTAGCTCTCCATCGTGGCCGTGCAGGTACCGGCAAAGGTCATGTGGTGGCCGCTCGCCCCGAGCCAAATCGGCGGGGTCAAAAGGACCTTTTCGGGAATCCGCTTCTCAACTGCCGCCGCCGCGCCGCCAGCCAGCAATGTGTCGGTGAGCAAGGGCAGATGAGCGCCGTGCTGTTCGAGCGATCCCGTCGGAATGAGCACGATCGTATCGCGGTCGAGCGCATCGACCTCTTTCCAAGTCATGTCCGCGAGGATCATGCCTCCAGTATGGCTGGAGAGCTGCTAGCTGTTAGCTACTAGCTCTTAGCAAATTCCCCGCAAAGACAAATTTCGGCCGAGAAAAGCCGCGATCCTCTTCTTGGCTAGAAGCTAGAGGCTTGAAGCTAGAAGCTATCTTAATGCGGATTCAAGCTCTTCAGCAGGCTCTTCACCTGCCCGAGCAGTTCCTTGTCGTGGTGCATCTGCTCGTCGATCTTCTGGTAGCCGTGCATGATCGAGGTGTGGTCTCGGTCGCCAAACTGCGAGCCGATGTGCTTCCACGAGTCGCCAGTGATGCGCCTCGTCAGGAAAATTGCAATGTGGCGAGCGTGGACGACCGGCGCCTTTCGCGACGGGCCCTTCATCTCCTCGACCGTGATATTGAACTGCGTAGAGACCAAATCGACGATCTGGTTGAACCCGGGCTTCGAGAACGAATTCTGATAGTACTGCTCAACGATCGGCTCGGCGAACTCACGGTTCAGCGCCGTGCCCTCCAGCGAGGCCATCGTCACCAGCTTGGTGATCGCACCTTCTAGGACGCGGACGTTACCCGGCACGCTCTCGGCGAGGAACATCGCGAGGTCGTGGTTCAGTTCAACCTCCAGCATCTCTGCCTTCTTCATGATAATCGCGCATCGCGTCTCGGTATCCGGCATCTGAATGTCGGCCACCAATCCCGCCTCGAAGCGAGATCGAAGCCGTTCGTCCATCTGGTAGATGTCCTTCGGCGGTCGGTCGGAGGTCAGCACGATCTGCTTGCCCAGCGAGTGGAGGTAGTTGAACGTGTGGAAGATTTCTTCCTGTGTCTTGTCCTTTCCGGCGAGAAATTGGATGTCGTCCACCAGCCAAACCTCGACGTGCCGGTGCTGGCGGCGGAAGTTCTCGACCTTGTTGGCCTGAAGCGCGTTGATGAACTCTTCGGCAAACTGCTGGGCCGTCATGTACACGATCGACGTGGTGGGGTTGTGCGACAGCAATTCGCGGGCGATGGAGTGCAGAAGGTGCGTTTTACCAAGTCCGCTGGAACCGTAGATAAAAAGCGGATTATATTTTCTCCCTGGTTCCTTTGCGACCGCCTTCGCTCCCGCTACCGCCAATCGGTTACTTTGTCCCACCACGAACTGGCTGAATTGGTACCGCTCGTTGGGCACAAACCGGTTCGTCGGTTCTTGCACCGGTGTATAGGCGACGGCCTTCACCGGGGCGTTGTCCGACTTCTCTCGAGGCTTCGCGAGAACTTCAAGCTGCACACTTTGACCCAATTCATCGCTCAGATAGCTTTGAATGATGCCGGAAAATCGCTCGCGGACCCACTCCTGGAGAAAGCGTCCGGGGGCGCAAAGCCGGACGGTATTCTCCTCGAACGAAACCGGCACCAATGGGCGAATAAAACGGGCCATGATCGGCTCCTGAACTTCACTCGAAATCCTACCGAGAACCCTCTGCCATGCGGCTTCTAAACGTATACGGGATTCGGAGTCTTCAAAGGAAAGCTGGTCTTTCATGGATGTATCGGCGGGGTGCCAGGAGACGGAGTATACAACGGAAAAATTGTTAAGAAAGGGGGGTTTTTTGGACTTTTTTGCGCCGTTTTTTGACCCTCGTTCGTCTTGACATTCTTATGCCTTCCTTATTTAGTTGACTACCCTCTACTGGTTTTTTTGCTAGGGTTGTTCCCGGTTGGTAGACTAACTTCCATATCTTCTATGGCGACACAAAGAGTGCTCGGAGTTTTGGGAGGAGGGCATATGTCCCCAGCCAAAATTGGAGCCTGGATTGAGTCTGCCGACCTCGTGGTTGCCGCCGACAGCGGCTTTCTGAGGGTTCTGGAGGCAGGCTATCTTCCCGACGTCGTCGTCGGCGATTTCGATTCCGTCTCGACCGATCTGATCGGCGACGACGTAGAGGTCATCGTCGATCTCGGGCAGGACGATACCGACTGCGCGAAGCTTCTTCGGTATGTTAAGGACTGCGGTCACGAGTCTGTAACCCTGATCTGCGCCGAAGGCGACCTGACGGACCATTTTCTGGACACCATTCACAGCGCCATCCGTACCGAGTTGAACGTCACCATCGGCCTGGAGCGTGGCCATGCCCACATCCTGGATGGCCCCGTCTTGGCGTCCTATCCCATCGAAGTCGGGCGGCGCACCTCGATGCTGCCCCTCGAGACCATCGAGAATGCCTCAATGGCGGGCGTAGAATGGCCATTCGAGCGCCAAACCCTCTCGGTCCGAGGTTTTACTAGTATTTCGAATCGAGCCACCCAGGCGAGCCTTTCCGTCGCCTTCGACAAGGGTGTTGCGTACCTCTTTATCGAGGCCGACACGCCGTTTTGGAGTGAAAAAGGGGAACCTTAGAGCGACATTTGAATTCAGATTTGTTGACCTAAAGGATCGATTAGCGGTAATTTTTACAGGATTTCGCCGAATAATAGATTCTGGGAGTAACCATGACCGACGACACCCAAGTAGCTGAACCGATTGAAGACCTCGCCACCGATAGCGTCGAGGCAACCGAAGACCAGGCAGCGGCCGCAGAGCCGGGCGTCCTGAAGCCGATTTTGATCGTCAAACGAAATGGCGCGGAAACCGATGAAGTGTTCATCGTGAACAACCCGTGCGTCATCGGACGCTTCGACCCGACGGTCGGACCGATCGACATCGACCTTGGTTCGATGCCGGAAGGCGTCTATGTGAGCCGCAAGCACGCAAAGATCTTCGAGGACGGCGGCGTCTGGAAGATTGCAGACCTCGGCTCCTCGAACGGCACGTTCATCCTCACCAACGACTTCGAAAAGGTCGACGAGGCGGAACTGTCCGACGGCATCGAGATCGCCCTCGGCAACGCTCGCTTCATCTTTCGACTCAGCTAACGTTTAGATCAACTGCACGTCGCGGGAGCCCTGCTGGACTTCCCCGATCACAGCGGCGTGCTCGCCAAACTCGTTCAGGGCATCCACGATGCCCTGGGCGGCGAACCGGTCGACCACCAGAATCATCCCGATTCCCATGTTGAAGGTTCGGTACATTTCCTGTTCGGAAATCTGCCCTGCGTTCTGAATCAACTGGAAGATCGGGCTCGGAGTCCACGACCGCTTTTCGACCAGCACCTTCACGCTCGCTGGCAACACGCGCGGAATATTGTCGAAGAAGCCTCCGCCCGTCAGGTGCGCGATCGCATGAATCGTCGGTTGCTGGAGCAACGGGAAAACCGAGTTGAAGTAGCACCGATGCGGTTCCAAGAGGGCTTGGCCGATGCTACAGCCGAGTTCTTCCGGCTCGTCGCGAACGCTGTATCCGCCGACTTCGAAGAGGGCCCGTCGGGCCAAAGAAAATCCATTGGTGTGCAGGCCGTTGCTGGCCAGGCCAATCACCATGTCGCCCGCATTCACCGTCTTCGGGAGGCGCATTTCGCTTTCCACGATGCCGACGATCGTGCCCACGATGTCGATCTCACCTTCCACATAGACGCCGGGCATTTCGGCGGTTTCGCCGCCGATGAGCGCGCATCCCACCTCGCCACAAGCCTCGGCCATCGAGCCGACAACCGCTTCAAAGACTTCGGCCGAGAGCACCGAGCTGGCGTAGTAGTCGAGGAAGAAAAGCGGCCGGGCACCTTGGCACAGAATGTCGTTCACGCAGTGGTTGACGATGTCCTTACCGAGGTTCGAATAGTCCCCTGCCATTTGGGCCACTTTGGTCTTGGTCCCAACGCCATCGATCGACGAAACGAGCAACGGATTGGAGTAGCCAGGGAAGGTTGCGCGGTACAGCGAACCGAAACTGCCCATCGCGCCAACCACGTCTTCACCCTGCGTGGCCTGAATCTTGCCGACCACGGCGCGGAGCGCGCGGCTCGCCTCGTCGATATTGACTCCGGCGGAAGCGTAGGTCAGTTCATTGCTCATCCCTATTAATCTACCTTGGGCCCCCTTATTTTGGTTCGCCTCGGCGGGGTATCATCTTTCGGTTCGGGTCTGTAGCTCAGCGGTAGAGCAGTGGCCTTTTAAGCCATTGGTCGAGGGTTCGAATCCCTCCGGACCCACCAGACTTCGCCAAGGCTTCGTCTTGGCAATTTTCAAACCCCGACGAATAGGCTGCGCCATTGATGCTGGAGGTCACGACAGCCTCGCTCCAAACTCCCAACTGAAAGAAACGCAACCTCAACCGGCGTATAGTGGTATGAATCGGAAACGTCGATGCAGCCACCTTTCTCCGCCCACCAGATCCGCGGCTTCCTCTTTCTGGCTATCTGCCTGACCGTCGTCGGCCTTTCCGTCACCATTTTGCTCCCGTTCCTGTCGGCCATCCTCTGGGCCACGACGCTCAGCGTCCTGACCTTTCCCTGGTTCGAAAAGTCGCGTAAGCGGTACCAAGCTATCCGAGAATCGGGCGCGACCGGACTCAAAGGTTGGACCGCCAGAGCAGGTGACTCGGTTGCCGCTGTCAAGAGCGTCCTCCTGACTATGCTCGTGATCTGCCTGCCGTTCGTCCTCCTCGGAAGCCTCGCCTTTAGCCAGGTCGGCCCCGCCCTCAACGACATGCAAGGCACGACCGGATTCGAGATGACCGACCGCATCGACCAGGTGCTCCACCCCATCGCCGAGAAGATCGGCATCCACGATTTCCACGTCAAGCAGTGGTGGATCGAGAACTCGGATGAAGTGGTCAAGAACCTGCGCGAGCCCGCTGGGTCATTCGCCAAACGCGCCGGGGCAACCCTCTTCACGATGATCATCGCCCTCCTCTCGATGTTCTTTTTCCAGCGCGACGCCCGCTCGCTCAAGGCCCCGTTCCTCGACTTCTGTGGGCTCCCGCCCGAGAAGGGCGAAGAAATCTTAGTAAAAGTTCAAAAGACGATCCGCGCCGTCTTCTCCGGTTCCGTCATCGTCGCCGTCATCCAGGGCACCATCATGGGCATCACCTACGCCTGCCTCGGCGTGCCTGCTCCCGCCCTCCTTGGCTTCATCTCCATCGTGCTCTGTATCGTGCCCTTGCTCGGCGCGCCGATCATCTATATCCCCGTCGGGCTCCTTTTCCTGGCCCAAGGTGACCTCGTCAAAGCTGCCGTCGTGCTCGGAGTCGGATTCCTGATCGTCAGCCAGATCGACAACGTCCTCAAGCCCTATTTCATCAGCAATCAGGTCAGTCTGCACCCGCTCGCCATCTTCTTTTTCGTGCTCGGCGGCATCTCGCTCTTCGGCCCCATCGGCCTCATGGTCGGCCCAATGATCCTCACCATCTTCCTGGCCCTAGTGGATTACACGCGTGGTTTGCTAAACTTGCCGGAAGTGCATGATTCTGCGTGATTGGCTCATGGAGGCGTCGGACCGTCTCAACCATGCCGGAATAGCCTCGGCCAAGCTCGAGGCCCAGCTTCTCGCCGGTCACGCCATGCTCGTCGATCGGGCCTGGATCCTGTCCCATCCCGAGCATGAAGTCAACGCGCTTGCCCTCGAAGGTCTGCTCCAACGCCGCGAGAATGGCGAGCCGCTCGCCTATATTCTCGGCTACCGCGAGTTCTATGGGCGCAAGTTCCGCGTCGACCGAAACGTCCTCATTCCACGCCACGAAACCGAAGTCCTGATCGAAAAAGCCCTCGAGACCGAAAACAAAATGCTTCGGGTGCTCGACCTCGGCACCGGCTCTGGGTGCGTCGCCATCACCCTAAAACTCGAACGGCCCGAGTGGGACGTCTGGGCGACGGACATCTCGTCGGGGGCTCTGCAGGTCGCCCGCGAAAACGCCGAGACGCTCGGCGCCGAGATCACCTTTCGCCACTCGAACCTCTTCGACTACCTCGAATACGAGAAATTCGACCTCATCGTCTCGAACCCGCCCTACATCGGCCGCGATGAGGAACTGCCGGTGGAGGTGAAGGAATTTGAACCAGAAACCGCTCTCTTTGCTGACAATTTCGGCCTGGAAATCTACCAAAAGATCAGTAAGGACATTCGGTGCAAGCTGGAAAAAGGCGGACGCCTTCTCCTCGAAATCGGACATCTGCAGGGCAAGCTCGTCTCCAATCTGTTCCCTGGCTCGAAGGTCCACAAAGACCTCGACGGCAACGACCGCGTCGTCGAATGGGTCTACGCCGAAGACAAGGCCTGAACGTCCACCCCGACGTCCATCTGTGCGGTTCCGAACCCCATGAAGACGCCCTTGATCGGCGTCACGTCGCTATAGTCGCGCCCGACGTGCACCTTCACATATCGGTCGTCGACCAAGATGTTGTTCGTCGGGTCTACCCCCAGCCATAGGCCGCTCGGCAACAGGACCTCCACCCACGCGTGCGTGGCCTGTGTGCCCCGTAGCTCGTGGTGGTCGCCCAGATACAGGTAGCCGCTGACATACCGCGCCGCAAGCCCAAGTGACCGGCAACAGGCGATCATCAGGTGTGAGAAATCCTGGCAGACCCCCGCCTTCAGGTCGAAAAGCTCATGTAACAGCGAGTGAACGTTGGTCAGGTTCGCCTGATAGTCGAACGTCCCGAAAATCTTCTCCTTCAGTTCCAGCACGAACATCGCGGTGTTGCCCGCCGTCTTCGGCACCAGATCGCCGACGAAAGCCGACACCTCCGGCAACTGCTGAATGTAAGGGCTCTCGGTCAGGAATTCGGCGTAACGGTTTCGGTACTCGTCGTCGGGTTCAAAAACCCAATCGTTCGAAATCAGGTCGATGGACTCAAACACGTCCCGCTGGATCGTCTCCACCACCGACTCGGCCAGCACGTCCAACTCCTCATGGGCGTCCATCACCGAGAAGTGGTTGACGAACCCACCGATCGTCTCATACTCGTACACCTTGGCGCGCGGCGATACCCGCACCTTGTACTCCAGGCACCGCTGAACTTCGTTCGTCAGCGGCTTCAGACGAATCTCGTTATGACTCGCCGACGACTGCCCGACGTACGCGTAATGGGTTCGGTGGTGGATCGAGAGCCTCATCAGAACGAAAGGTAGGTGGAGTAGATCGCGTCGCCGATGCGGTTACACCGCTCCTGCAGGCCCTCCAGGAACTCGTGCAGGCCCTGGGCGACGATGTCTTCCCCATTCATGTAGTTCAAGTCGTTGTACAGCCGTCCGATTTCGCGCTCGGCCCGATTGGTTGGTGCGACCGAATTGTTGCCCGAAATCCGGCGGATATTCTTGTCCACCTGGCGCATCGAATACCGAACGCTGGCGGGAAAATCTGGATTGAGGATCAGAAATTGCGCCACCGCCTCAGGAGTAAACGCCCGGGTGCTGGTCTTCCGAAACGCCTCGAAAGCGCCCACCGACTTTAGCACCGCCGCCCAGCCGTGCGTATCGATCGGACCGCCCACGCTCAGTGGGTCGCGGAATCCGGTTTCGTCGATCGCGACCGTTTCGGCCGAGAATCGAGGCAGAAGGTCATGGTATTTCACGTCGAGAATCCTCGCGGTCTGGTCTGCTCGTTCGAGAAACCGCCCGCACTGGAAGAAGTCTTTCGTCTCCCCCGTCATTAATGTTCGGTCGGCGATGCCTTGGAACAGATGCGAGCTTTCCTTCACCATCTGAAAGAATGCGTTCGGGCTCCGCTTCAGAACCTTATCCACGTTCCACGACTTGTAGTCGAGAAACACCCGGTTGGCGCACTCCCACATCTCACTACTAATCTGATCCCGAATCGCGCGGGCGTTTTCCCGAGCCGAGTTCAGACATGAAGATACAGACGAAAAATTCTTGGGATCGAAGGCAAAAAAGTACAGGATGTTCCGCTCGTTCAGTTCGCTATACCGGTCGTGAAATTCGTCGTCGTTGCCGCTGATGGCCAAGATCGACGACCACCGCAACACCTCGCCGACGTACCGGCTCTCCAGGCCGAAGTGGTAGTGAACGTCGATCATCCTGGCCGTCGCTTCGGCCCGCTCCATGTATCGACCCAGCCAGTACGCGCTGTCCGCGTGGCGGCTAAGCATTCTCACCGCCCTGGAACTGCATCTGCGCCACCGCCGATTGCATTTGGCTCTGATGCGCGGCGTCCTCGAACAGGACCCACGTGTCCTTGCTCCCGCCGCCCTGACTGCTGTTCACCACGTACGACCCCTTACGGAGCGCTACGCGGGTCAGTCCGCCCGGCGTAACCGTGACTTTGTCTTTCCCGACCAAAATGTACGGACGAAGGTCGATGTGCCGACCCTCGAAGTGGTCGCCAAAGAAGCAGGGTGAGCGCGACAAACCGATCAGCGGTTGGCCGATGTAGTTGCGCGGATTTTCTCGAATGCGCTTACGGAATTCGTCGATCTCGTCGTTGGTCGCCTGCGGACCGATGAGCATGCCGTATCCGCCGGACTCGTTGGCGGCTTTGATGACCAACTCGCCGGTGCGCGTCAGCATCTCGTTCAGATCGTCTTCCCGCCACCCGACGTAGGTCGGCACCTGGGCCAGGATCGGCTCCTCGTTCAGATAGAACCGAATCATGTCGTGGACGTACGGGTACACCGCCTTGTCGTCGGCTACGCCGGTTCCAATGCCGTTCGCAATGGCAACGTTGCCGGCGCGATAAGCATTGACGAGCCCGGCGCAGCCGAGGACACTTTCGGGGCGGAAGGTCAACGGGTCGAGGAAGTCGTCGTCCACGCGGCGGTAGATCACATCCACGCGCTTCTTCCCCTTCGTCGTCTTCATGTACACAAAATTGTCGTCCGTAAATAGGTCGCGCCCTTCGACCAGTTCGATGCCCATCTGCTGAGCCAAGAACGCATGCTCGAAGTAGGCGGAATTGAACACGCCCGGAGTTAGGAGGACGACGTTCGGGTCGGAATCATTCCCCTGATACAGCTCGCGCAGGTTGGTGATGAGCTGGGCCGCATAGTCGCCGATGGGCCGGACCTTGCTGTCCTTGAACAGGCTCGGAAACACCTTCATCATTAGCAGGCGGTTCTCCAGCATGTAGCTGACGCCGCTGGGCGTCCGGCAGTTATCCTCCAGCACGCAGTACGTACCCTTGTCGTCGCGGATCAGGTCGGTGCCGCAGATGTGGACGTAGATGTCGTGCGGCGGCTGAGCGCCAGTGAACTCTCGCCGGAAGTTCGAAGCCTTCACAACCAGCTCGGTGGGGATGATGCCGGCACGAAGGATTTCTTGGTCGTGGTAGACATCGTACAGGAAGTGGTTGAGCGCCTTCACCCGCTGGACCAGTCCGTCCTCGATGTGGTCCCACTCGCTGGCAGGAACGATTCTCGGCACGAGATCGACCGGGAACGGCTTCTCGATCCCCTGGTCGCTTCCGTAGACGGTAAAGGTGATGCCTTGGTGAACCAGCGTGAGGTCGGCCAGTTCGCAACGGGCGTGAAACTCTTCCGCCGTCATCTCGGAGAGGCGATTGACCAGACCGGCGTAGTGGGCGCGTGCGGCTCCGTCGGCAAACGCTTCGTCGAAGAATCCATCTTCGGAGTAGCCGGAAAAGAGCGAAAGGGCGGTGTCTGACTCAGCCATGAACGATGACCTGTGGGCACCCTTGACCAAGCCGATTATAGCAAGCGTCCTCGCCTACGTCAAGATCAAGTCTTAGGCCGGTTTCTTGTACTTGGCCAAGGCATCAGTCAGGTGCCAAAGGAGCGGGTCAGACTTGATTTGCCTAGTCAAGGTCTTCAGAAACTTGTGCGCCAGTTCCGATCCCGCGCTTCCGAAAGAATCGATGATCTCGCACTGCTTCATCCAGTCCGACGCGGTCCATGCACTCTGCAATTGCCTGATCGCCTCGCCCTTTTCTGTCAAGTCATCACTGCACTCGACCAGAGTTCGAAGAACTTCAAAGTGCAGATCTGGATCGGAAGCGGACCTCTCCCCCCGAGCGGCGGCGAGGGCCTCCTGGCCATTCAGATGCCTCAAATCCTGCAACATCCGACTTTTTTGGCTCGGTTTGGCATCCCTGAACAGATCCTTCAGGAAAGGAACTGCGTCCTGGTTACCCGAATTCCCCAACGTCGTGGCGGTCAGACCTGCGCTCATCAGCTTTCGGCGATGAGCTTGAATTGCGAAGTAAGCCGCACCGGGTCGGTGTGTCGCGCTAAGGACTCGCCCCAGAATGATCCGAAACTTTGCCTGCTCATCCTTCTCGGTGTAGGGTTGCTGAAGCAGCAGTTCTCCGACTATCTTGACGACGTCATCAGAGTGAACATCCATCAGATACATGCAAGCCTCCCACTTCATGTTCAGCGGGGCATCGGACGTGATGTATTGCAGCAGTTTTGGCGCGTAAAAGTGCTTATTTTCCCAGAATTGCACCATAAATCCGTAGGCTAAGGTGGTCTCCAACTCGACGCTCCCGAGCTCAGCCTTTTGGGTTTCAACAAGGGCACTCTCCAACGTTGGCGCCGGAAGTAGCCTAAACGTCAGTTTGGATTGCATCACCTGCCCAGGAGCGGGGAGAAGGACGAGGTCTCCTTTTTCACCCTTCACCATAACAAGACCCGAAAAGTACGTTTGCCCACTAAACGGGGCACTTGCTTTGCCAATCTCATGATCGTTGTAGGTTTCGACCTTTAACTGAAGCTGGTTGCCCAGATCCTTCCAAGCCCCCGCCAAATAAGACACGTTGAACGACCTGGGTGTGATCGACAGATATCCGGGGAAAATGGCCTGATACAGATCTCGATCTTTTTCAGCGCAGCTCGAATAGTCCGGTTTGTAGATTCCGCACGGAGCCTTGAACTCCATCAGCAACGGCTTTTGAGCCGCTTGTGCCAGTGCGACCAACGGAACCAGAAACGTCATGGCTATTCCCCAATACGATTATAGGGGAAGTTTGGTTGACCTCAAATCACCCATTGGTTGCCGCCTCGCTTAGGTTCAACGGACCGCAATTCACGATCACTTACCTAAGAAAGTAGTAAGTGATGATCTCGTATGAAAGCGACGATCATCACGATTCCATGCCTTAGGGAAATGAAAGTGATTTGTCATTCGCTGGAGAGTGGGCGTCACTTTGGCGAGAGAACTGCATTTTAGAACCGTCGTGGCACCGGTAAAGACGTCTGCTTTGTCCGCCGAAGTCCAAGGAACGAGGACGTAGGAGGACGAAGTTGGGATTTACCAGTGGTTTCACGAGCACCGTGTCCCAAGTCCGATCCTTTCCCGCATAGCCTTCGGCTATACGGGCCACCCGAGTCTGTCTCCTTGTATCACTCAGCGGGCATTTCTAACTGGGAGGGCGGGTTCATGATTGGCTACTTGGTTCTCCTTGAGGAGCCATCCTGTCTCTTGGCGACTTTTGGAAACCCGTGACTACGGGTTTCGAGTAGAAAGTTAAACCGCCAAAGTTCGCAGATTCCGGGGTCGTTGCCCCAAATCGAATTTTGTTCTGCCCAGCTAGTGCCTTCCTTTCTTCATTATCGGGGACCCAAGTGATCACCTTTGATTCGCCAGGAGCCCAGGACATTTCATATTTAGCCGCTGAAATCAAATCAATCAAGTCGATCCAGCCGCCGACTTTGGTAATTTCAGGGTCTTCGTTTACACCATCAACCGAGATGTAAATGTCTTCCTCCTTCTGAGGGCCCAGGTTCGTGACGGTTATTGCGATTCGCAAACTTGGACTCTTTGAAAGAACTTTCGCGGTGACCGCGAGCTTCGTCTTCGAAATATCCTTGGGAATCTTGTCACTTGCGGGACCATATCTGACGGCTGGCGGTGTCTTCGATGGGGGGACCCGATCGCCCTCTATTGCTACGGACGCGCTGGTACTGCCGCCACCGGAGTGAGCGTTGCAGGCAATTCCCGTGACCAGAATTGCTAACCAGACACTTTGGTATCTTCCACTCACTCTCTAACCTATCCTTTCCTTAACGTTCAGGTTCAAATCGCTGAAATCACGTTCACATCATCTATAAATAGATGATGTGATGATAACCATGAAGAGCGCAACCGAGATCATCATTTTTCCGTGGGTAAGGGAAATGATCGTGATAACACAATGAGCTTCACGGTCACTTCCCTAAGGCATGGAATCGTGATGATTTCAACTAGTCGTCGCTCTCACCGTCCAGATTCATGCCCGGACGCTCGTTCGGCCGAGCCGGATACGGCCGCGACCCTTTATAGATCGAATACCACTCGATCCGATTAAGCCAATACGGATCGGCGCGATCCATCGACGACCAATCGAGCGACATCGACTTTTCGTACCAGTACCGATCTTCCTTCGTCATCGCCGCCTTGCGACCCGGGTTCGGCTCGTCGAACGGAATGTTGTTCGGCGCAATCTCGTAAGGCGTCAGGTCGGGCGTATCCGAAAAGCAGTCCATCGCCGGACGAGCGATCGCGTCGTAGCGCGACAACGGCCCAAAGCCCAGCATCATGCCCATCGTCTTCATCAGGCTCACCTGGGTCAAGAACTCGCTACTGACGTATTTCCGCTTGGTGTAAGGGCTGATGATCAGCGTGCTGGTCCGGTGTCCGTCCACGTGGTCGGGACCCGACTGCGAGTCGTCCTCGGTCACGATGATCGCCGTGTCCTTGAAGTACTTCGAGTGGCTGACCAGTGACACCAACCGCCCTAGCGCGTAGTCGTTGTCGGCCTGCATCGCCCGTGGCGTCGGGTACGCCGGGTTGGTGCCCTCGGTGTGGTCGCACGGCAACGACATCACCATTAGGTTCGGGAGCTTGCCGTTGGCCTCAAACTCCTTGAACTCCTTCTCAAACGTGTCAATTCGGTGCTGATCGCTCTGCACCAGCGGCCAGTAATGGTAGCCCGGCGCGAGAATCGGCTTCAGGGACGGGACTTCGGTGGTGGGCAGATACGTGAACTTGTTGGTGCCCGACACGCGGTCCTGCCACGCTTCGAACCAGTCCTTCGGCTTGTACGGCTTGTAGATCGGATGCTCGTCGTCGGCCCACTCGCCGTACACCCGAACCTTCAAGCCCTTCTTCATCGCCGCATCCCAAATTCGGTCGCCGCTGTTCAGCGAGAGCGCGTCGGTGCCGTCGTCTGGGTAGGTGCGCGAGTAGCCGACGTAGAAGTGCTCCAGGTAGTCGTTGGCATACGACTCATCGCACCAGTGGTGGCCGTCGGCGCTATTCGTGCCGCAAGTGTAGGCATTGTCGAACAGCGTAAATGTCCGCGCGATTTTCTGGTGGTTGGGCATGACCTTGCTACCCAAACTGCACAGCGACGGGTCGCCGTTGCCTTCCGGCATATCGCCGTAAATGTCGTCGTAGGTGCGGTTCTCCTTGATCACGTAAATCACGTGCTTGATCGCCCCGTGGTAGACCTTCAGGTCCGGCTTTTGCCCGCTCGCCGGGTCGTTCCAGCTATTGAACTGCGCGACCTTATCCGTCTCCGTCTTCAGGTCGTTGGCTAGGTCGATCACCGAAACCGTGCCGACAAAGTCATGCGTGTTGCGCCGATTGCTGTCCTTCAGCGTCTCGCGCACCGAGCCGTCGCCCTTCGTATTGAGGGCATAAATCTTCTTGCCGTCGACGCTCAGGTGGACGGCGGTGGGATAGTAACCTGCCGGTCGGAACCCCATCACCTTTCCACTGTTGGCGTCCATCTCGCAAATCGCGTTGTCGCCGCCATCGGCGATGTAGAGCGTGTCGCCCTGCTTCGCCAAGGCGTTGGGCATCGAGCCGATCAGCTTGTATTTGGTGGTGCGGATCGTCCACGATTTCGACCGCTTTTTGGCCTTCAGGTCGAGCACGTCGACGGTGTCGCTTTGCGCGCAGGCGACAAATGCTCGGTCGCCGTCGCACAGGATTTCCGTCGGGTGGAAGCCGGTCGCGATGTCGGAGCGTTCCATCGTCGCGAGGTTCGTCATCGTGACACTGCCAGTCAGCACCGAGCCCTGCTTGTTAATCGCAACACGCGTGTTGCCGCTCGCCATCGTCACGTCGTCACCTTTCGGCTCAAATCCCGCCCAGTTGCTGACGAGGAGCGACTGCTCGTCGGACGTCAACGTACAGCCAAAGGGAATCTTGCCGCTGGGGATGAACTTGGTCGATTCGTAGCTTCCAAGATCGACTTCGACCACGCCGTCCCAGTCGGCGCACGCCACATACAGCTTGGTCCCCGCCTTGTTGATGCACAGCCCACCCGGAACCGGGTTCCCCTTCTTGTCTGGAGCCTTCAGAGTGATCTTCTCGCCTTTCGTCAGCAGGTCGCCGTCGTAATCAAACTCCTGCAGATGTCCGGCATCGGTCGTGAGGATGAGCTTCTTGCCGTCCGGCGTCCAGGCGATGCCATGAAAGCCGGAATTCGCGCCGATAGCGACCTCGGTATCGGGAAGGACATGCGTCTCGTCGCACAAAAAGACCTTGTTCTTGGCCGCCACCGCGATCACCTTGCCGCCTGGATGCACGGCCAGGTCGGAGAGCCGCTGTTCGTAGGGAATCGTGCCCGCCTGGATGGTCTGGCCGGACGACACGAGGAAGGTCCCGTCCGCCTGTGGCCCCATATGAACCACCGATTTGATCGCCTGATACGTGAGCGCCGACGCCGCGAGTCCCGCCAGTGCGATCGCGATTCCCTTTTTCATGAGGAAATGTTACGCCCTCAGGAAGGCGAAGTTCCATCTTTGGACCGTTCTGTTAACGCATAATCCCGGATTCTTGCCGCCTCACCATCGATGAAAGCTCGGTAGGCATCGGGGTAGACAAAGAAAAGGTGCCGCTGGTCAGATTTGGCCAACTGCGAGCACAACTGCTCTCTTCCAACTGCCGCATCGGTCCTTAGATTGAAGATCGAAGGAGTCCAGTCGCCGATGAAATTGACCCCGATCCGGTCTCCTCGCTCTCCCAAGAACCCCTTGAGAACCGCTGATGTTCCGTCATCGAGACTGACCTCCCAAGCAGTGTCTTCAAATACCATGTGCATTCGCTCGACCTCTGCGTGCTCATTTTCGATCACTTTGCGCAAATCGCTCGCTTCTTCGCCCAACCAATTGGCAAACCAAGCGACGGCACAAAGGAGTGCTAGGGGAGCGGCCACTTCGTACAGGACCATCTGATAGACGACGGCAAGCGCGATAACCGCGACGGAGACCGAGAAAAGCCCGAGATGCCGGTACAACCGAACCCGGCGAGCCGACTTCAATCGATTCCGATGGATCTGCCATGCATTCGTGGTCGGGAAAACCCGTACGATCGTCCCCATAATCGATCGGTCCACACCGTTCATGTCTCAGGAATTACCCGACTGGCCTCAGCGCCGTTTCAAACCAGCGCCATTTTTTGGTTTTCGATTCTGATCCTTTTGGGATCGGAGTTCGCCCATCCATCACTTACTAATTCGTTGGCATTAGCCTGCGGTACGAGGTGCAAACAAGGGCCCGACGAGAGATGATGGCGAAAACATGGACATTACACCGTTCGAGTGGCGTGATGTAACATCGCAATTCTCGGATTACGGTTCACTGTTTGCGGCTAGAAGCTCAACGACCTACTTCGCTGCCCACAAGAATCCGCGTCGCATCAGCTCTCGCGGGACCTCGGCTTCCAAGATGTCGCAATGGTGCCCGAGGGCGTTATAGAACACCCGCCCCTTGCCATACATCTTCGTGTACACCTGCGGCATCTTGCACGGATTCGCCGTGTGCGGCCCATCCGCTCCGGGAGTCGGGAAATCGCACGTCGCCAGCACGTTCACGCCCGGATCGACGTGCAGGTAGTACTGCTCCGAAGCCACTTCGAAGTCCGGCAGACCCTCGGTGATCTCGTGGGGATTGGCCCGATTGAGATGGATCGTGTACTTCACGCCGTCGTTGCCAGGGTGAGAAACCCACTGCGAGCCGGTCATAAACTGCCATTCGGTATTGGCCCGAAACGCATCGCACATGCCGCCGTGGCAACCGGCCATGCCGATGCCGTGCTCGGCAACCGCCTTCCGCACCGGCTCGAACTGCTCGTTCGAAATCTCGCTCATTGTGATGACCGGAACCAGAAGATTCTGAGCGAAAACCAACGACTCATCGGCGAAGGAATCCATCGTGTTCGAGATCGTCACTGCGAACCCTTCGGCACCAAGAATTTCGCCGAAGAAGTGGGCCACCTTTTCCGGCTCGTGGCCGTCCCAACCACCCCAAACGATCAGCGCATTCTTAGTTGACATGCTAGGAATTATGATCGGCGTTGCAACTTTTACGAAACGGTAGCCGGTAACTTAACAGGAAACCCACACAAGATCGATCTTGGGGGAATTTCGTTCCTATGACATCATTATCAGTTCTGGCTATCGCGTCAACCCTGATGCACGCGCAGACTCAAACCATCGAACCGCGCTTGCTCCGCCAGCCCGATATCCACGGAGACACCATTGTTTTCCTGTATGCGGGCGACCTGTGGGCATCCTCTACGCAAGATGGATCAGTCGCGCGAAAAATCGCCTCAGACGTTGGCTCGCGCCTCGGAAATCCGGCTAGCAGCCCCTACACTCGACCTCAAATCTCGCCTGATGGCAAGCTCGTCGCGTTCACCGGAACGTTTGACGGCGCTGCCAACATTTATGTCGTTCCCATCGGAGGCGGCGAGCCAAAGCGCGTCACCTACAGCAACGGCACCGACCAAGCCCTCGGCTGGACGCCGGACGGCAAGATCGCCTTTGCCACCAGCGAAGGCGTGCCCTATCTCGGCCGCCAGTCCAAGCTGATGCTCGTCAGCCCTAAGGGCGGCGTCCCCGAGGACACGCCGGTGAAGGAGATCGCCACCGTATCCTTCTTCCCCGACGGCCACACCATCGCCTACAACCGCGTCAACAGCTTCCTCTTCAACTGGCGACGGTACCGAGGCGGCACGCAGGGTCGAGTTTCGATCTACGACATGAAGACCAACAAGTACGAAGAATTGCCCGCCAAGCGCGAGCAGGCGTACTACCCGATGGTCGTCGGCGACTCGATCTATTACATCTCCGACCGCGCCAACGGCACGCTGAACCTGTACAAGCACTCGGGCAACAAGGAAACCCAGCTCACCAAGTTCGACGACGCCGACATCCGCTGGCCCAACACCGATGGTCAGAACATCGTCTACGAACGCGACGGCTACCTGTACGAGTACTCGCTGAAGTCGGACAGCGCGAAGAAGATCGACATCCGCATTCCTTCTGAAAACCTGGCCGCCCGCCCGGCGCTCAAGAATCTGGTGCCATACATCACTGACTTCTCCCTCTCGCCTTCGGGCGTCCGTCTGACGGTCGCGGCGCGCGGTGAAGTCTTCTCGGTTCCTGTCAAGTCGGGTCCGACGCGAAACATGACGAACTCCAGCGGCTCCCGCGAAAAGAACGTCGATTGGTCGCCGGATGGCAAGCTGGTCTCCTACCTCAGCGACAAATCCGGCGAATGGGAGCTCTACACGCAGGATCAACTCGGTGGCGACGAAACCAAACTGACCGACGGCTCGGTGAAGATCGACGGCTACACGTGGTCGCCCGATGGAAAGAAGATTGCCCTCTTCGGCCCGACGACGACGGTCAGCATCCTCGACGTCGATACCAAGAAGATTTCGACCGTAGACGACCTGCCGTACGGCGGAGGCGGATTCAGCTTCTCGAACGACGGCAAGTGGCTCGCCTACGCCAAGGGCCGCGATGGCGGCTACAAGGCCATCTACATCTACGAAATCGCCACCGGCAAGAAGACCAAGGTCACCGAAGGCTTCTTCGATGACAGCGACGTCTGCTTCGACAAGGACAGCAAGTGGCTGTTCTTCTCCTCCAGCCGCGAGTTCGCTCCGACGTTTGGGCGACTGGAATTCAGCCTCAAGGTCGATGAGACCGAGCGGCTGTACGCCGCTTCGCTCAGCGCCGACACCCCGAACCCGTTCCTGGTGAAGGACGACGAAGAGCCGACCAAGAAGGGTGAGAAGAAGGATGACGACAAGCCGAAGGATTCGCCGGTCGATCTCGAGGGCATCGAGAAGCGCGTCATGGTCCTGCCGATGGACGTCGGCGCTTATGGGAACCTAACCTCGGCCGACAACGGATTCTTCTACGTCACCGACGGCACCCTGTACCAGTACACGATGGGCGCAAAACAGCCGGTGGCTATCTACGAGCACATCGGACCGTTCACCATGAACGCCTCGCACACCAAGCTGGCGGCCATGGTTCCGGGACGCGGAATCCAGGTCCTGACCATTCAGCCGGGCCTCAACGCCCAGCAAGGCCACGTCGACCTCGGCAACGTCGAAGCCGTCATCGATCCCCGCGCGGAGTGGCATGATATTCTCGTCGATGCCTGGCGCTACGAGCGAGACAACTTCTACGACCCGAAGATGGCCGGTAACGACTGGGACGCAGTTCTCAAGCGATACGAGGGCTACCTGAAATGGGTAAACCACCGAACCGACCTTAGCTATATCCTCGGCATGATGATTGGCGAACTCGGCACGGGCCACGCCTACGTCCAAGGACGCGGCGACATTGGTACGGCCGGTCTCATCCGCACTCAGGTCGGCACCCTCTGCGCCGACTACGAAATCAAGGGCGACCACGTAGCGTTCAAGAACATTCTTCGAGGGTCCAATGACTTCGAGGAGTATCAAACGCCGCTCGGCATGCCTGGCGTCGATGTTCAGAACGGCGACTACCTGCTCGCGATCGACGGTAAGACCGTCACCGCCGACACGAATCCGAACGAATTCCTCGTCGGCAAGGTTGGCAAGGTCGTGACGCTCACCGTCAACTCGGTTCCATCGATGTCCGGCGCTCGCGACGTCTACGTCAAGCCGGCTGGCTCCGACATGATGGCTCGCTACTATGAGTTCATCGAGAACAATCGCAAGTTGGTCTCTAAGCTCTCTGGCGGGCGAATCGGCTACATGCACATCCAAAACACGGCGGCGCAGGGAGCTAGCGACTTCGTTCGCGGTTTCTACTCGCAGACCGACAAGGATGCGATGATCGTGGACGAGCGATGGAACGGCGGTGGCTATATCCAGCCATGGTTCGTGGACACCCTGTCTCGCCACAAGAAGGCGATGATCGAGCCGCGATACGGCGCGCACCAACCGGAAGAGCCGGTAATCGAAGGCCCCATGTGCCTCATGATCAACCAGTACGCCGGATCGGGTGGCGACTTCTTCCCCTACATGTTCCGACAGGCCAAGCGCGGTCCGCTCATCGGAAAGCGAACCTGGGGCGGCCTCGTTGGCATCAACGGTGGATACACGCTGGTCGATGGCGGCAACCTCACGGCGCCGACTTTCGCGATCTATAACCCGGACACCGGCGACATCATTGCCGAGAACCAGGGCATCGATCCCGACATCGACGTGGATATGCGCCCCGACCTCGTGGCCGACGGACAAGATCCCCAGCTCGAAGCGGCGGTCAAGTACCTGATGGATCAGCTCGCCAAGATGCCTCCGAAGAAGAAAGACGTCGACATTCCAAAGGTCGGCAAGAACGGCAAAATCAACCCGTAAGGGTTGCTCATTCGAACCCAGACGGAATCGCTACTGGGCGATCTCTCTGGGTTCGAGCCATTTACGGCCCACGGCCATGATGTGGGCTGACATTCCCAACAGCGACGGCTGTTGTTCGATCTCACGCAGATGCCCCATCAACTTCTCGTTGAGTGGTGATTCCGCCAACTCGGCGTAGTTGGGCATCAGCCAGGCAGGGCCTTCGATGCCATGAAGCGAAATATCCAAGAATCCTGCGTGCTGAAGCTCTCCTTTCAGCTCGTTTGGCTCGTGAAACTTGGTCGTCGTAAAGTAGTCGGGGTGCCCCGTCGGGTTCCGATGCTGGCCATCGACTAAGTCCAGGTCGACAATGGTCTGAAAATTCGGATCGTCAATGAGGCCCCGGAAATACCCATCGAACAGCGAGGCGAAGCGGGAAATGCCCACGGCGAAGATTCGTCCACCCGGCTTTAGAACTCGGCTCGCCTCTTCCAGCGCCTGAATGCGGTCTCGCCGCTCCGTCAGGTGGTACAGTGGGCCAAACAGAAGAACCATGTCGAACGACTCATCGCCAAATCGGGTTCCACGGGCGTCGCCCACCGAAATCGAAGCCAGGGTGTAGCTCTGCACCAGCTTCTTGGCCACCTCGATGTGCGATTCCATCGCATCAACTAGGTGAACTTCATAGCCTAGGTTGGCCAACCAAAACGAATAGTGTCCGGTTCCGCCACCGAGGTCGAGCACTTTGGCTGGCGGCTGAAACAGATGCCGAAGAAGAATGTCTTTGGATCGCTCGAATTCCAACTTGCCGTGGGGCGTCAGGAGCCGTCCGTGCTCCTTGCCCTCGAGATAATGCTCGATCGCTTCTTGGGTGAGGCTGTCCATTCTCAATTATAGCTTTGGCTATATGAGCAGGATTTGAAGGTGGTCCTAGACAACTTCTTCTAAGATCCAGGTCCGAGAACGTTCTCAATACGTTGAAGATTGGGATTTATGTCAACGCCAAACTCTTGGGCCACCTTTGCCGGATCGCTTTTTGGGATCGAGATCGTCGCCTCAGGCAAGTCGCCGCGGAGCATCATCGCACCAGCCGAAAAGCAGATGTCCACCTCCACCCGCTTCTGTCCTTTCGTCGCAAAGACGAAATGCCGCGGGTCTGAGCACGAGTTGGCGCCTTGGCGAGAAGCCTTCAATGACTGTAGAAAGGCCACAACCCGTGATCGATTGACCGATGGCACTTCTAGTCGGCTTTCGGCCCGCATCGCCCCATACACCGCCCGCTGCCGATCAGACATGGTCGGAGAAAGCGACTGCTGACCGTCAATATTCGAAGCGCCCTGCCACGGATCAGTGGTCGCATAGAGCTCGACCCTATCCGCCCGTGCAATGAAGTCGAGGTATCGGTCGAAGCGTCCGTCTGGAGTCCAGAGGTAATACTGGCGGTAGGCAACGAAAGCCACGATGCCAATGATTCCGGCGGTAAAGGCCCACCGAATGTGATAGCCCCTCACTATCGCCATGGTCTACTTGCTTCGACTATGGGCTTCTCGCTAGGTTCCACCAAAGCGAAGTTTTCCGACTTGGACAAAAGTCTCACGCATTGGGTGAGAACGACCTCACGACCTGCCGATTATACTTATCACCGTGTCGAGTTCGTTAGCAAATCGTTTCATCACCTTTTCGAACGAGTGCGAAGGTTCCAGCGAGCTTTACCAAAACCTTTCGGTGCGTATCGCCCAGGACGAAGACATGCTTGGCCTGGCGGCGACCAGTCGCGAGGGGCAACCCGAGCCCAATATGCTTTTCGGCGCCGTACAGTACATGTTACTGACCGGCAAGACCAATCCGCTCAGCCGATATTTTCCCAGCATCACCATGACTCCCGAGAGCCCGGATATGGCCTTTCCGGCCTTTCGAAAATTTGCTCTCCAGCATCAAGGTGAAATTGAAGACTTGCTCGGTTCAAAGCTGGTTCAGACCAACGAGGTTCAGCGCTCGGCTTACATCTTTCCGGCCATCGTCACTACCCATCGCCTCTTCGGCGATCGACCGATCTCGATGATCGAAATTGGCGCGAGTGCCGGTTTCAATCTGCTTTGGGACCAATACAGCTACCAGTACGACGAAGACGAACCCGTTGGTCTGCTCGCTTCAAGCCTTAAAGTGACGAGCTCTTTCCAGGGCGATAAGCGCCCGGACCTAAGCGGTGGATTTCCGACCATCAATTCTCGGGTTGGCATCGACCTCAACCCCGTCGATCTGTTGGACAAGGACCAGATCACATGGCTTCAGGCCTTGATCTGGCCTGAGCATTTCGAGCGACGCGCCCGCTTTGCCAAGGCGGCGCGAATTGCGATGGTCAACCCGGTCAATGTGATTCAAGGAGACGCGGTAGAACTCCTGCCCGGTCAACTCGCTGAGATTCCGGCGACCGACGTTGCCTACGTTTACCACACCCACGTGGCTAACCAGATGAGCCTTGAACAGCGGACCAAGCTGTTCGAGACCATCGACGAGTTCGGCAAGAAGCAGGACATCGTTCACTTGTACAACAACGTTGAGCCGCACTTCCATGCGACTATTTATCGCAACGGCGAGCGCATTGACCGTCCGATTGCCAAAACCGATGGCCACGCTCGCTGGATCGAGTGGCTAGACTAGCCTTCAGGCGCGACTCGAACGATAGTCCCTGGTACGAGTGAGGCGATGCACTTCTCGACTTGACCACAAGGCGCAACCACTGACGCTTTGCCCTGGCTGGCCGGTTTCAGAATCAGAATCGAGATTCTTCTTCCCGTCATGTTCTGTTCGGAAGGGATGTTATCATCGAGTGTAAGGAGGACGTCAAATCCGTTCTCTTCGGCTCTTCTCAAAAGCTCTCCATTCTTCGTGCCGCTCCAACCGAGGCGAGTAACACTTGAGCAGTCGTGAGATAAGAGATGATTGGCAAGACTGAACGGCATGTTTTCGTCGAACAGGAGTTTTATTAACTCGCCAATTCGATTCCGGCCTCAACACGGGTCCGGTCCTGTTGCCAACCGACGACCGTCAACGCTTGATCTCTGGAAACGGACGGATATTCCTGAACAAAATCGTCGACGCCCACTCCTTCGTCGAGGTTGTCTAAAAGAACGGTCAAAGGAACGCGAGTTCCAGCCAAGCATAGTTCACCGTGCATGACATCGGGATCCATGCTTAGCACTTTTTCAAGCCCTACTGGAATGACCATCTCAACCCTATTCTACGAGAAATGAGGAATTCAAAAACAAAAAAGACCCCCAAAATGGGAGCCTCAAATGTTTACGAACTTTAGAAAGCGGAGAAGAAGACAGTTTCGACCTAGATATGTCGGCCTCTGCAGTGCAGAAGCGAGTGCTTATCTTTTAAGGAGGTGATCCACCCACACCTTCCGGTACGGGTACCTTGTTACGACTTAGTCCCCCTTACCCCCCTCACCTTCGGCCGCTCCCTCCTTACGGTTAGGCCACGGACTTCGGGTGAAGACAATTCAGGTGACTTGACGGGCGGTGTGTACAAGACCCGGGAACGTATTCAACGCAGTATAGCTGACCTGCGTTTACTAGCGATTCCGCCTTTATGCAGTCGAGTTGCAGACTGCAATCTGAACTGGGGGCGTATTTTTGGGATTGGCTCCACCTCGCGGTATTGCTGCCCTTTGTTGCGCCCATTGTAGCATGTGTGTAGCCCCAGGCGTAAGAGCCATGCTGACTTGACGTCATCCACACCTTCCTCCGGCTTACACCGGCGGTCTCCTGTGAGTGCCCGACTTTACTCGCTGGTAACACAGGACGTGGGTTGCGCTCGTTGGCGGACTTAACCGTACACCTCACGGCACGAGCTGACGACAGCCATGCAACATCTGTCTTCACGTCTCCTTGTGAGAGAGGAGCCCCTTTCAGGGCTTTGCGATCGATGTCAAACCTGGGTAAGGTTCTTCGGTTAGTATCGAATTAAACCACATGCTCCACCGCTTGTGCGGGTCCCCGTCAATTCATTTGAGTTTCAACCTTGCGGCCGTAGTCCCCAGGCGGGATACTTAACGCGTTAGCTACGGTCACGAGAGGGGTCGATACCTCTCACGACTAGTATCCATCGTTTAGGGCGTGGACTACCAGGGTATCTAATCCTGTTTGCTACCCACGCTTTCGCTCCTCAGCGTCAGATAAAGCCCAGTAACCTGCCTTCGCCATGGGTGTTCCTCCTGATATCAACGCATTTCACCGCTACACCAGGAATTCCAGTTACCTCTGCTTTCCTCAAGTCTGCCAGTATGCGAAGCAGTTTCCGTGTTGAGCACTGGAGATTTCACTTCACACTTAACAGACCGCCTACGAGCTCTTTACGCCCAGTAAATCCGGACAACGCTTGCTCCCTACGTCTTACCGCGGCTGCTGGCACGTAGTTAGCCGGAGCTTATTCTTCAGGTACCGTCCTAAGTCTTTCCTGAAAAAAGGACTTTACAACCCTAAGGCCTTCATCGTCCACGCGGCGTCGCTGCATCAGGGTTTCCCCCATTGTGCAAGATTCCCAACTGCTGCCACCCGTAGGTGTGTGGGCCGTGTCCCAGTCCCACTCGTGCGGATCATCCTCTCAGACCCGCTACCCGTCGTCGGCTTGGTGAGCCATTACCTCACCAACTACCTGATAGGCCATGAGACGCTCCTTAAGCGAAAAACCATTTAATGGAATGGTGATGCCACCACTCCGCCACATCTGGTATTACGCCGGGTTTCCTCGGTATATCCCAGTCTTAAGGGCACGTTTCTCATGTATTACTACGCCGTTCGCCACTACCCCGAAGGGTCGTTCGACTTGCATGTTTTAGGCACGCCGCCAGCGTTCGTCCTGAGCCATGATCAAACTCTCCGTAGAAAGTGTTGACCAAACTACCTACCCGAAGGTAGGATTTGATTCTTTACTCATTTGAACGATCTCTACTTCCTAAGAAGGAGATCAAGACGAGTTGGATTTCAATGTTTTTCGAAATTCAACCGTCAAATCTGACTGTTCTTCTTCTTTATTCCGCTTTCAAAGATCGTTGCGTCCTTAGCTGGGCGCAGGGAATATTGTTCCTCATTTGAACTCTGAGTGTCAACCCTAAAGTTAAAATTTGTGGAAAAAGTCGAATCTTTAGTTCAAATCGAGGCGTCTTGAATCTTTTGCGGGTGTCTTTTCTGGGCCCATTTTGTAAGCGGCCAGAAGTGTCTCGACGTTCCATCCCTCGTGCTTGAGTCCGTAGTAGAGCTGGTCCAAGAGCTCATCCCATGCCCGCGCGCCCTTCGTCGGATTGCTGTAACACGGCACTTGCATGGCTTCCAGCTTGTCGCGGTCGCGCAAGGTCAACAGGTACTGCCCCGCCATAATCGGACCACCATTCAGTGAGGATGGCCCGCCCTTGTTCTGGTTGAATTGGCCCATCAAGCCGGGAAACTCGTGTAAACCGATAGTGGCAAACATCGGCGCAAAATCGATGTCGCCGATCTCAAATTCCCCGGGAAGCGCCTTGATCGCTCCCTTCTTTTCCCGCAGAACTACCCAAAGGAGATGCGCTTCGCGAATTTTTGGTTCATCGATCTTGATGATCAAGGTTCGTCCGTGTCCGTTGTCATGTTCCTCGATTGCAAGCGGCACAGACGACGGAAGATAACGGTCCAAGAAGGCGGCAAATGATTCCCGGGGCAACGTCGCGCCCTGCAACTGAGGCTCGGGGACGAGTTCGGCAAACGACTTCCAATCATGAGCATGCACCGCCTCGCGAATCCTCGCTAGACGCGTCGATGGAATTTCCCTCTTCTTCATGGACAAGACGACAAGGCAGACCACCAGGATCACCCCGAGCCAAAGCCAAAGGCTACGAGCCAGATTTCTCTGCCTTTGCACGAACTTCCTCCAAGAGCTTGCGGTTATCCGCAATGTATTCGTCCCACGTCTTGGCTGGGCTATAAAGATGGTACGGCGTGATCCCCATCTGCATCAGCCGATCTTTCTGATCCTCCACGAACCTTAGCACCGACGATGTCACATCCGATCGCATCGGCGGATACTCCGCGTAAGCCACGCGGTAGAACGTCACATAGAACGACAGCACCACCTGCTTGCCTTGAAAGATGCCGAATCGACGTCCCTCGACCGGCATTTGGAACCAGGCGACGTCGTCCGTATAGTCCAACTGAAGAAAATTGAATCGCCGCCTGCCCCAAGTCGGCTGATACGCCACTTCCTCGTTGGGGATCGGCACCATGGAAGACTCCCACTTGCGCGACACCAAATCGAACTCCCGCCGATCCAAAACCGGCTCGACATAGGTGCGAAGGAACTGGGCTAGCGCCGGCTTCGACGGCGAGCGAGGGTAGTTCTTGTAGGTTAGGTTCTCGACCAGTCGATCCCAGTCCCGATGCTTGAAGGCGTCCTTCGCCACCTCATACTGGCTTCGCGTCGCCTGCTGCTCGTACCCAAACCCGCATGTGGCCGAGATCAGCAGCACGCCGATGGAAAGAAACACCCATTTCCATCGACCTTTCATATGGTCATTGTAACGTTGATTTCAGGCATCAGTTCCCAGGCTTCAGGATTCAGCGAGAATTTAAAGCTGAAGCCTGAAACCCATGCCCTTGCCCTAGCGAAGCGAGCCCTAAGGCGAAGCCGTCGCCCAAGCGCAAAGCGCGTGCCCTCATCCATTCACAAACGACATCGCAAACTCTTCGTACCGAGCGCCCGACGGCGGCTCAATCGAATTCAAGTCCGCCAAGTCTGCTGCCGACAGCACCAGCGAGTCCGCCGCCGCGTTCTCTTCTAGATAAGGAATCCGCTTCGTGCCCGGAATCGTTACCACGTGGTCGCCCTGCGCCAACACCCACGCCAACGCTACTTGACCAAGCGTGGCGTCGTGCCGCGCCGCGACTTCCTTCACCTTCTCCACAATCGCCATGTTGGCAGCAAAGGCCTCGCCGGCGAAGCGGGGATTGCGACGTCGCCAATCGTCCGGGGCAAAGTCGTCCACCGACTGATACTTGCCCGTTAGGAACCCGCGTCCAAGCGGCGAATATGCCACGAAGGTAATCCCAAGCTCGCCCGTCACCGGAATCACGTCCGACACATAGTCGCGTGTCCACAAGGAAAGCTCGCTCTGCACAGCCGCAATCGGATGCACGGCATGCGCCTTTCGAATCGTCTCCGCCGATGCCTCGCTGAGGCCGATATTGAGAATCTTCCCTTCCTTCACTAGCTCCGCCAGCGCGCCAACCGACTCTTCGATCGGCACCATCGGGTCCACCCGGTGCTGATAGTAAAGATCGACGTGATCGACGCCCAAGCGACTCAGGCTGTTGTCGATGCACTTCCGAATGTATTCCGGCGTCCCATCAACGATCCACGGGGCGTTTGCCGCCACCTGGTTTTGGTGGGAGGTCAGCGTTCGGTCGAACACGTTGGCGAACTTTGTCGCCAAGAAAATCTGATCGCGAACCTGACTGACCCGATGCGACAAAAGCTTTTCGTTCTCGCCCGCGCCGTACAGGTCGGCGGTATCCCAGTGATTTACGCCCAATTCCAATGCCCGGTCGAGGACCTTCAGGTTGTCGTCCAACTCGCCGCCAGGCCCGTAGGCCCAGCTCATCCCCATGCATCCCAAGCCGATGCGGCCAAACGACTGCGAACCAATCACATGTTGCTTCATGGACTACTTCTACTCCGTCATTCATCCCATAGTCGCCGCCATTTGGATTCCTTAATCGACGCTCCTTTGTTCGCCCCGATAGGACCATCCTGGACACACTGTGAACCGGACGCTTTTGCTGAAGCCTCAATCCTGAATCCTGACGCCTATTTGAGCTATCCTCTTATCCGTGCGCGTCCAACGCATCCTGTTCTCCCTGGCGACCTTTGTAGGGTCGGCGTTGCTCTTTCTCGTGCAACCCATGGCGGCCAAGATGCTCCTCCCGATTTTCGGCGGGTCGCCCGCCGTCTGGACCTCCGCAATGCTCTTCTTCCAGGTCGCGCTCCTGGCCGGATACGCGTACGCGCACTATTCCAATCGGCACCTCGGTCCCAAGCACCAGCGCTACCTGCACCTCGTCCTGCTCATCCTGGCCGGATTAACCCTGCCTGTCAGCCGTCACAGCCCCGTCTTCAAAGCGTTCGAAGAGAAGGCCATCGGCTCGGCCCAACCCGCTCCCCTGGTCTTCGCCCTCTTGCTTCTTTCCGTCGGGGCCGGATACTTCGTGGTCTCCAGCGGCGCACCTGTCCTCCAACGTTGGTTCGCCACCACCGACGATCCAAACGCCAAGGACCCGTACTTCATGTACGCCCTCAGCAACGCGGGCTCGATGATCGGCCTCTTTGCCTACCCTTTCTACTTCGAACCGCGATTTGGCCTCACAGACCAAGCCAAAATTTGGCGTGACGGCTTCGTCGTGCTCGTCGCGCTCTTCGCCATCAGCGCGTTCTTCGTCAAGCATCGCAAGCCCGAGGATCCCGTCGTCGAATCTGAAGCCGAACCCGAGCGCCCGGTCACCTGGGAACAGCGCCGTCGCTGGGTTTTCTACGCGGCCATCCCGTCTTCCCTGCTCCTCGGCGCAACCTCCTACATCTCCAGCAACATCGCACCCGTTCCGCTCATCTGGGTCGTGCCGCTGGCCACCTACCTGCTGACGTTCATCCTCGCCTTCGCCTCAAAGCCACTCCTGAACGCCCGGCTCATCGCCCGGTTTCTCCCCATTCTGGTCGTTCCGCTCGCGTTTACCCAATGCATCGAGGCCACCGAGCCGCTGGTGCTCCTCGCCTCGTTCCACGTCATCGTCCTGCTTGCGACCGGCTGGATGTGCCACTCCCTGCTTGCCGAACAGCGTCCCTCTGCCCACCACCTTACCGAGTTCTATCTTTGGCTCTCTGTAGGCGGCGCGCTGGGCGGGCTATTCAATTCTCTGATCGCCCCCCACATCTTCGTCACCTACGCCGAATACCCGCTGGCGATCGTCCTTGCATGTCTGATTCGTCCCCAGACCAAGCAGTACACCCAAGACTGGGCTTGGCTGGCCTCCATCGCCGGAATTACTCTGGTGGCCATGCTCACCTTCCGCGGGCTGTTGCCACCCGGCCAGCTTCGCGCTGGACTCGCCATTGGCATTCCCCTTGTCGCCGTCTTCGCCGCCATGGACCGCGTCAAGGTCTTCGCGGCTGGGCTCGGACTCGTGTTCTTCTTCGTCAACGTCTTTGAGATCGCCGCGCCGGGGCGCATCCTCGCCACCAAGCGCTCCTTCTTTGGCGTTCATCGCGTGCTTCAAAACAAGGATTACCTCTCGCTCGTCCACGGTAATACCACGCACGGAAGACAATCGACTCATCCCGACCTTCGGGACATGCCGCTGACCTACTATCATCCCACCGGTCCGATTGGCCAAATCTTTACCCAATCTCCGTTTATCCAGGGTGTACACCACATCGGCTTGGTGGGACTCGGCGTCGGATCACTCGCCGCTTACGGTCGCCCAGACGAGGAGATGACCTACTTCGAAATCGATCCCGAAGTACTCTATCTCGCCCGAGATTCTGGCTTTTTCACCTTCCTCAAAGACTCCAAGGCGCGAATGAAGTACGTCCTTGGAGATGCACGCTTGACCCTCTCGCAGGAACCGGATCAGTCCTACGACTTCCTCGTCCTCGACGCCTTCAGTAGCGATGCGATTCCTACGCACCTGCTCACGCAGGAGGCCTTCGAGATGTACAACCGCAAGGTTGCCCCGGGCGGCATGATCGCCCTGCACATCTCCAACCGCTACCTCGACCTCGCTCCGGTGGTCGCCCTCACCGCCCGCAAGGCGCACCTGTGGGCCTATGAGCAAGTCGATGCGCCAAGCCCAGAAGAGGCCAAACAAGGCAAAACGCAATCCCACTGGGTCATCTTAGTCCGCGACCCTGGCGACCGCGATCGTCTGTGGAAGCCGATGTACTGGAACGACATCGACATCGGTCCCGAGGTCAAGCCGTGGACCGACGAATACGTTAACGTGCTCGGCGCCTATAACCCCGAGCAATAGGCCCACATTTTGTGTTATTACATAGAGTGTGAAAAGGCGCGGCAACTGGATTTTCGGGGGTATCTTGGCGGGTCTGGTTTTGGCCGCCATCGCCCTCTTCTTTCCCAGCCGCCGCCAAATCCGAGAAGACGAACTCCGCCAAGAGTTCTCCCGGATGTCGACGATTGAGATGGCCACCGACCAAGATTTTGCTCAACTGCAAAGCGCCGCTTCGTTCACAATTCCCGCCAGCAAAGACAAACGCGGTGATCTGTACCTGTTCGTTCCCTCGCTCAACACGAACATTTCTCTCCTCAGCCACCCCGCAAGCAATCCGTTTGTGAGCCACAACTTCACCCACGTCGATATTCACGTCATTCCCGTCGAAATGAAGGAGTCGCCAGTTTCCAATCTCGCGGTAAAGCTCGCGCTTCGGCACAATGGCTCGGGAGCCAGCATGATTCTGGACCAAGCCGTTTCCCGCCAAACGGCGGCCCTACCCAAGCTCCTCGACGCCTGGAACGCATTGCCGCCCGACGAGCAGGCGAGCCTCACCACGGCGGTGAAAAAGAATCAGGAATTGCAGGCGAAGATGGGAGCGACCGAGGCGATCGTTCGCTATCGAAACATCTCGCTCAAATCCAAAATGTGGAGTAGTCTCCTCAACCCGTTCCTGACCCTCGACCGCTTCTACAACTAGCTTGGCGGGTAACCTAGACTTTGCGTGGAGCCTATTCGGCGAATCCTTTCCAATCGGCGAGTTTTCATCACCCTGGTCATCTTCCAGGTCGTGGGCGTCTTCGCGCTCACCTCTGTTTCGGTCTTCCCAAAAACCAAAATCGGCGTGCAGTGCCCGACTGCGGCTGTGCAAGTCATCCGTGACACCGTCGTCGAGCGTACAAACTCCGGTCAACTCGAAACCGAAACCATTCTTCGCGCGCCCCGCCCCGGCGACAAAGACTTTAAGCAATGCTGCTGCGCCGAGAAGCGTGCCGGTAAGGAGCAATTGGCCAAAGAATCTGGCTCCGAAGGTCAGCGTCTGACATTGATCGCCACCGCATCTCCAACGATCTCCTTCAGTCCTCGTCTCATCATCGGTCATAAGCCGATTCGGTTGCCGTCTAATCTCGATGGCCGCCGCCCCGAACCCCAAGTTCCACCCCCAAACGTCATCTGAAACCTATCATCGCTCCCTAACCCCGAGGCCACAGAATGGTGTCGGGTTGATGCCCGTTTTCAGATGAATTCATGAACAAACAAATCACAAGATTGTCTCTCGTCGCTTCGGCGGCCCTTGCCACCGCTTCCGCCAGTGCCTGTTCGGTCTGCATTGCCCACGCAATCGGCGCGGGGCTCCAAGCCATCGGTGCTCAAGTTCTCGAAAAGAACCACATGATCGTTGGAATCTCCTACGAGAGTTTTTCCAAGTCGCAAGACGGCAAAACGCCGGGCACGACCGAAAAGCACAATCAGACCCAGATGTCCATCGATCTGCTCAAAGGTCTGAACGACCAGGTCATGCTCCGCGCCAGTATTCCCTACGTCTACAAACGCCTCTCGGCAACGGGCGAAAGCCCAATCGACACCCAGGGCCTTGGCGACATAACCCTTGGCGCGACCTACCAGATCAAGCCAAAAACTAATCAAAAGGTCCTCCTGGGGACCACCCTCGACCTGAAGCTCCCCACCGGTAAGAACAATCTCACCGACATCAACGGCGACCGCATGGACGAGCACACCCAACTCGGCACCGGCTCGACCGACGTGTCTCTTGGACTTCTCGCCACGATGGAAGGTGGAGAGTCGAACCTTTGGTTCGCCGGCCTCACCAGCCGCTGGAACGGGCGAAATGGCACCGGCTATCACTACGGCAACACCGTGTTCTACAACGTCGGCATGTCGCACACCCTTAGCGCCGACTCCAGTGTGGTATTGGAGTTCAACGGACGCATGGCCGCCCGCGACCGCATGGAAGATGGAACCCTCGACGGCGATAGCGGCGGTCACTTTGGTTACCTTTCGGTGAGCTACCGCCGAGCGCTTGGCCAAAACACCGGCCTCATCGCCTCTTACCAAATCCCGGTCGTCCGTCAGCTCAACGGCTCGCAAACCGAGACCGGTTTGCTGACCATCGGCGTCTTCACCAAAGTCTGATTACTTGCCCAAAAGCCGATCCAAGGTCGGCTTCAAAGCCTTCGCCCAGATGGCGTATCCATCGGCATTTGGGTGAAGGTAGTCGGGCATAATGGTGGGGTGCAGGACGCCGTACTCATCGAGAAACTTCGCGCCGATATCCAAATAGATCGCATGCTTTTGCCGCGCAATCGGCTCTAACAGAAGGTTGGTCGCATCGACCTTGCGTCGTTGCCAGTTGTCGGGATTTGGACTGCGTGGGAATATCGCATGAAGAACGATCTTGGCCTGACGCTGATGCACTCGAAGCCAATCGAGGATCGCCGAAACGCCTTCCGCAATCTGCTCCGGCGAGTTGCTTCCGATGTTGTTGGTGCCGATCATCACGACCACGACCTTGGGCTGAACGCCGTCCATCTCGCCGTTATCCAATCGCCACAACACGTGCTGGGTGCGGTCGCCGCTGAACCCGAGGTTAACCGGATGGTATTTGCCGAAGAACTTGTCCCAGCTATCCTTGCCTCGGTTGTTGAAGCTCTCACCCGTTTGCGGGTCACCGCCAAAGGCGTGGGTGATCGAATCGCCGATGAAAACGAGATCGCTATTCCCTTGCTTCACTCTGGCGATGACCGCATCGTGTCGCTTCCGCCACCAATCGTCCGGGCGAGGAACGGGCACAATGGCGTCATTGGCGAGTCGAGCGGTCAGCAATGCGGCGACGAGCATAGATGCGTTTTACCCCTTCTGCCACTTCTTCCAGAAATATCAAGGCTCGGATAGAAGGACCAAATTCGGCTCGCGCCTCCCCTCTCCCATTTCTTGAAATGGGAGAGGGGCCGGGGGTGAGGGCTAGAGCATTCCTAATTCCAAAACACTAGGAGTGAGGGTTCAAAACCGAAAGCGCCCAGAACGCTCTTCGCACAAACGAATCAACTCCTCAATGTGATTCTTATACGGCGTGCCAGGTTCAAGCTCAAAGAACTCGATATTAGGAATGCGAAATGTCGCGATGCCTAACTTCTCAAGATACTGGTCACGAATGAAATCCCGAGCCGCGTCATGCTGTTCGCCATCCATTTCTAAGCAAACCTTAGCTTCCGCGCAGTAGAAATCAAGCCGATAGGGACCAATCGGCACTTCCCGTTTGAATTTGAATCCGATCCGACCACCGCGGACAATTTCCCAAACGATATCCTCTGCTACTGATGGCGATTTTCGGGCGACCCGAGCCCGGGCCACCTGTGCTTTTGTTCGCTTCGGCCTCGCTCGTCCTGCCATCGCCCTCATCCCCTAACCCCTTCTCCCATTTTTCCAAAATAGGAGAAGGGGGAAAACTACTTAGACGCCGACGCGAAGCCTTCGAGGAAGTTTTCGCCCATGAGCTTCTTCACGATGCCGATCTGGTTCACTGCGTACTTACGGGCCCGAGGAGCAAGGAAGCGACAGTCGATGGGCTCGTACGTGAACTTGGTTCCCGTCGGTGTCCAAGTCGCCATCGAGGTTTTCAGCCAATCCGAGTCGTTGCGCTCCGGCGTATCCATCTTAAAGTGCGCGCCGCGGCTCTCGTCGCGCTGAATCGCGCCATCCACAATCGCCTTCGACTGCTCAATCATGTTAATGACTGCGCGAGAGAACGGCACCGCCTGGTTGGTCCAACCGCTGTCGTCCACCAGGTTGCATTGTCGGGCTCGCTGGGCGAGCGAGTCGAGATTGGCCCGAGCCGCCTCCAGGTCCTTCTGCACGCGCCAAATGCCGCAGTTGTTCCACATCGTCTCCGCCAGTTCGGCATGAAGTCGATAGGGGTTCTCGTTGCCATTGTTCTTGCGCAGACCGTCGTACTGGTCCTGCTTCTCCTTGCGCGCGTCCTCAAGGACTGAGCTATTCAAGCCGTCCGCCGACACATCGCCTTTCGCAAAGTAAGCCAAGATGCCTTCGGACGCGATCTCACCACCGACCAGGCAGGAGAGGAGCGCGTTCGCGCCCAGGCGATTCGCGCCGTGGTACTGGAAGTCGCATTCGCCGGCAGCGTACAGCCCCGGAATATTGGTCATCTGGTTGCGCGGGCTATCCACATCCCATGTGCCGTCGCCATTGGTTTCGTAATCCACCCATAGGCCGCCCATCGTGTAGTGGACCGCCGGGTAAATTCGCATCGGATTCTCGATTGGGTCCTCACGCATGAACTTCTCGTAGATTTCGAGAACTCCTTCCAGCTTGTCGTTGATCTGGTCGCGAGTGTAAGGCCCACCCCGCTCCGTATTAAGCTGAGTGATGTCCAGATAAGCCTGCTGGCGACCCTGAACACCCTTGCCCATTCGGCAAACGCAGTAGATGATAAAGCTGACGATGTCGCGGCTGAGCAGATTGCCGTACTTAGGGTCCAACTCTTCGCACACATACCATCGGTCGGCTTCAGGAATGTCGGTCGCGCGTCGCTTGTCTACCGGGTCGCGCGGAACCCAAACGCGTCCACCTTCGCCACGTACCGACTCCGAAATCAGGCGGCACTTGTCTTCGCCGGGAATCGCCGTCGGGTGAATCTGGACCATCTCCGGATTACCGTAGATTGCGCCCTGCTGGTAGCAAATCGAAACCGCCGCACCGGTGTTGATGATCGAATTGGTCGATCGGCCAAAGATCAGACCGTTGCCGCCCGTCGCCATCACGACCGCGTCGGCCGCAAACGCCTCGATCTCCATGCTCCGCAGGTTCTGAGCGGTAATGCCGCGGCATCGACCCTCTGAGTCCTTCACGATGCCGAGGAACTCGTACCCCTCGTACTTCTCGACCTGGTTGATCGTCTCCCAGCGGCGAACCTGCTCGTCCAACGCATACAGAAGCTGTTGCCCGGTAGTCGCACCGGCGTAAGCCGTTCGGTGCTTCAGCGTTCCGCCAAATCGGCGGAACGACAGCAGACCCTCGTGGGTTCGATTGAACGGAACACCCATGCGGTCCAGCAGGTAGATGATCGCCGGAGCCCGCTCGGCCATGCGCATAACCGGAGGCTGGTGGTTCAGAAAGTCGCCACCGGTGATGGTGTCTTCAAAATGGAGATAAGGGGAGTCGCCTTCGCCGCGAAGGTTCACCGCGCCGTTGATGCCGCCCTGGGCGCATACCGAGTGAGATCGCTTGACGGGCACGATGCTAAAAATCTTGACCTTGTGCCCCGCCTCGGCCAACTTCATCGAGGCCATCAGTCCGGCTAATCCGCCGCCAACTACGACAACGGTACGTTGTGCTGCCATTTCAGTCCTTTATTCTACGCAGTTTGGCACGACGAAAGCTGGGGCCAGACCCCCTGTCGGCAATAGTTTCCACAGTCCTCGTGTCTACTGCGGACGGATGCTCGCGCTCGTCACCCATACGGGCCCCTTCAGGATTGCCTTGTCGCTTCCCTTCGTCCAGTCGCCGATGTGCAGTTCGCTGGTCCAAACCTTCACCGATCCCAGCGGAGACAGTTCGCGCGTCGTGCAGTACGCATACGCCGGACGCATCGGCCAAAAATCGAACCCGTTCGCCGTGTCAAAGATCGTCTTCGGCTCCTTCCCACGCTCGAACAGCATCACCCCATTCACGTCGCCGGTCGTCGAATCATGGTCGCCAATGAACACCCACAGCTTCGATCCCGAATCCGTGGTTCGTGCCCGCAACGCCATCCAGTCGCAGTTTGCCGCCTTGCCGTTCGACCAATACTCAAAGGGCGCAAGGCACGTTAGCTTCAGCCGATGCTCGGGACTGCTGGGGTTGGGCAGGTCGGTCGCAATCGCCTCGGAAAGAACGATGTCGTCCTTCGAAGGCGGCTCTTGAAATGGCATGAGCGCAACCGTCGTCGGGTCGATCGTCATCACGCCCTTCGAGCGGTCATAGTCTTCGACAATCTCGGGCACGCCCGGCTCCGCCATCTTCCAACGCGACTCCACAAAGCCAAGGTTAATCGCTTTCCGCACCAGGGTCGGCTTCCACGGCGACAGTTTGCTGGTGTAGAGCCCAGAATCCGTAAACCATGCCAGCCGATCCGTTCCCACCCATTGCACAAAGTTGGGCGTTTCTGGGGTTCGAAGGAGCTTTCGGTCACTGCCATCCAGGTTCGAAACGTAAAGCTCGAACCGGCTCTTTTCCTTCCCCGGCTTGTATAGGCGGGCGATGAAAGCCAGCGTCGGCTGGGCAGCGGCAAGAACGAAGGAAGCTGTCGCGAGAACCATAACGTATCCAACAGTCTACGACGTCCAGGCGTTGCACTCAGTTTTGTCGTAGGCCCTCCCCTGCCCCGTTTTCGACCCGAAAAGATAAGATTTTCACGCATCGAAAAATCTCTTCCCCAACGGCGAAACAAAGGCTTTTCGGAGTGGCTAAACTGGGAGCGATATGGACCAAGTTCGGTTTGGACTCATCGGCGTTGGTGGGTTCGCAAGGTATCGAGTAGGCAATCTACTCAAGGTCAAAGGTGCCACGGTAACGGCGATGGCCGATACGAGCGCGGACAACATCGCGCGCATGAAGGAGACGCACCCCGCCACCGCAGGAGCAAAGGAGTTCGCCGACTATCATGACCTTCTCGCCCAAGACGATGTGGACGCGGTCATGATCATGACCCCTCACACCCAGCACGTCACCCAGATTCTGGATTCGCTGGCCGCGGGCAAGCACACGTGCGTCGAGAAGCCGATGGTCACCACCGTCGACGACGCCCACAAAGTCATCGCCGCTCGCGACAAGGCCGGAAAAGTCGGCATGGTCAGCTATCAGCGGCACTTCGAGCCGGTCTATCGCAAGATCAAGTCGATGATCGAAAGCGGTGAGGCGGGCGACATCCAGTTTATCGCGGGCCTGAGTTGCCAGGAATGGAAGGTCGGCACCAAGGGCACTTGGCGGCAGGATCCGGGCCTCAGCGGCGGCGG
This sequence comes from Armatimonadota bacterium, assembly GCA_016125185.1. Lineage (NCBI taxonomy): Bacteria > Bacillati > Armatimonadota > Armatimonadota bacterium. The sequence goes on from WGMG01000009.1 coordinate 67,729, forward strand.
ACAATTGAACGACACCGGTTCGCACTTCGTTGATGTCATCCTCTGGTCAACCGGCCTCGAAGCCGAAACCGTCAGCGCCATCGGCGACAACCGAGGCACGCTCGTCGATATCGACTCGGCCCTCGCCATCCGGTTCAAGGGCGGCGCCGTCGGCACCATCTCGGTCGTAGGCGACTCGACCAACTGGCACGAGGACATGACGGTCATGGGCACCAAGCTCGGCTTCTTCGTCCGCGCGGGCAAGCTGACCGTCCGCAACCTGGCCAAAGACCAGATTGTGTACGAATCGATGTCTGGCGGCACCACCCCCGACCAGCACTTCTTCGACTGCATCACCAAAGGCATCCCTTGCGAGTCCCCGTTCGAATGTGGTCTCGAAGTCATCCGCCTCACCGAAGCAGCCTGGAAGTCCATGGAGAAGGGCGGCGCACCGGTCAAAGTCGCCGACCTGGGTTAAGTCCAAAGCTATATCCTTCCCAAAGATTGGGAAGGTGGCACGTCAGTGACGAAAGGGATGGTTCCGTCTTAGAGGAATCATCCCTTTTTTCAGTGGAAGCAGGCACGGGTACGATCTCGCGCCTCTACAGAGGCCGAGGAGCGAAGCGGAATCGGGGCGACCCCCGACATTATTGCGGCAATCTAGCCTGACCTATTTAATCATTACAGACCGGCTCAACACAAAAACCGAAACCTTTACAAAAATGTCACAATGGACCAGTACAGCCATGCAGGTCCCTTTTTATGATATTCAGGCGCAGTACACCGATCTCGCGTCTGAAATCGACCAAGTTGTCCACGATGTAATCTCTTCCGGAAACTACGTCCTCGGCAACCACAACCGAGCGTTCGAAGAGGAATTCGCTCGCCTGCACCAGGTCAATCACGCCATCGCCGTCCATAGCGGCACCGATGCCCTCCGAATCATGATGGATGCGGCCGAGATCGGCCCCGGCGACGAGGTCATCACCACCGCCTTCACCTTCGTGGCCAGCGTCGAAACCATCGTCCAAACCGGCGCGACGCCGGTGTTCGTGGACATCGATCCCGCCACCTTCATGATGGACCCGGCCAAGATCGAGGCCGCCATCACTCCTAAGACCAAGGCGATCCTCCCCATTCACCTCTTCGGCCAACTCTACGACGTCGTCCGCATTGGCGAGATCGCTCAAAAGCACGGGCTCGTGGTCCTCGAAGACGCCGCCCAAGCCATCGAAAGCACCTTCGACGGCAAGCCGGCCGGTCACTTCGGAATCTCCGCCGGATTCAGCTTTTACGTCACCAAGAACCTCGGCGCCGCCGGCGACGGGGGCATGATCACCACCAACGACGACGAAACCAACGAGCGATGCCGCTCGATCCGTGTACACGGCATGGGCCGTGAGCGCTACTACTACGACCACCTCGGCTACACGGCTCGCCTCGACGAGATTCAGGCTGCCGTCCTGCGCGTCAAGATGACCAAGCTCGGCGATTGGGGCAAGCGAAAGGTCGCCATCGGCCAGCGATACCTCAACGAACTCAACGGCATCGACGGTTTAGTCCTCCCCGTCACCAGCCCCGGCAACAACCACACCTTCCACCAGTTCACGGTGCGGGCCAAACGCCGCGACGCCCTCCAAGCGCACCTCAAAGACCTCGGCGTCCCGTCGATGATCTACTATCCGGTGCCGATCCACCACCATAAGCCGTATCTGAAGTTTGCCCCGTCGAGTCCGCTCTCAGTGACCGAAGAAGTCTCGAACGAAGTCCTCAGTCTGCCGATCCATCCGCACCTGTCGGATGAGCAGGTCAGCCACGTGATCGACTCCGTTCAGAAATTTTTCTAAATTTCTCGATTGGCTTTGAACTTCCCGTCCTAGTGGCGCGTAATTAGGCTATCTGAACCCTGAGATCTAGCGTGTCGCGATAGGTGGGCGGGATGTGGAGTCGACTCAGTTAGCTTTCAGTGGTTCAGAGACCCCCGTCGCTCCAAGCTCCGGGGATCGTTTCGACTCGAAAGCAGACAAACCCCTTTCGTACCCAGCGGGAGGGGCCCCTCATTAACCTTTAGCCGCCGCCACGCGTTTCCGTCGGCACCTGCTGAATGTACGGCACGCCGTCCGTGATCCACTTCTCGGGTTTAGTGCCCTTCAGATACACGTCGAGCCACTCGCGAAGTCGTCGCGCGTAGTCCAACTGATTCGGCCGCTGGGCCAAACCGTGGTTCTCGCCCGCGTAAACCAGCATCACGCACTGCTTGCCCATGCGCCGCAACGTGTTGTATAGGTACTGGCCCTGGTGCCAATCCACCGCGCCGTCAGCATCGCCGAACGCCATCAAAAGCGGAACCTTGCGCTTGGCCGACTGCCAAACCGGCGAGTTGTCGAAGTACGGCTTCGGGTCCTCCCAGAACGGAACCCGCATGCGCCCTTGCGAAGACTCGAAGATCACCTGGTCGGTCATGCCGCCGTTCCAGTAGTACGAGTTGTACATGCTAGTCAGTTCGGTTAGCGGCGCGCCGCACGCACCCACTGCAAACCGGTCGCTGACCGTCGTCACAAACGCCGTCTGATACGCGCCCCACGAGTGGCCAATCAGCCCGACCTTCTTCGGATCGACGCCCACATTCTTCTTGACCACCGCATCCACCGCAGGCTCCAAGCAGTCCACCGCCGACTCGCCCGGACGGTTGCCCTTGTACGCGATGTCTGGCTCGAAAACGAAGTAGCCATTCTGACTGAAGTACTGCAGGTTGTACGCCGACCATTCGCTCGGGAACTGATACTGGTTCTTGTTGTCCGAGAGGCGCTCGTAGATGTACGTCACCATCGGATACTTCTTGCTCGGGTCATAGTCGGCCGGATAGATCAGCGTTCCCTGCAGGTCCACGCCGAACCGGCTCTTGTAGTTGACCAACTCAGATTTGCCCCACTTGAACTGAGCCTGCTGGGGATTCGTATGCGTCACCGGCTTCGCCGCCGAAAATGCCTGGTTCGTAATATACAGGTCTGGCGACTTCAGATACGACTCCATCGAGAACATCATCCGGTCAGCGTCCTTGGCCTTCACTAGCCGCCGAATCTGGACGTCGTCGAAGATCGGGATCGTGCCCTTCAGGTCCTTGCCGACGATGTACACGCCATCCTTCTTCGTCTCCGTGTCGAAAACGTCGAAGTACATTGGGAACTCGCGCTTAGGCTCGTCGTCGTACGGAGCGACCTCCTGATACCGGTAGCGAACCTTATCCTTGCGGCCATCGGTCAGCTTCACCATCTTGCCCGTTTCTGGGTCGCACAGCCACGCATCATACCGATCCTGTACGATTAATCCCGCGTCCTTATCTAGCCAGGTCGGTTGGTCCTCTGGCGGCTTGACCGCCACTGTATGGTCGTCCAGTTCGTCCTCGAAGTTCGCATAGCCGTCCGGATGAAGCGCCCGCGCCTTCTTGTTGCGGACGTCGTACACCCACCACAGCTTGTTGTCGTAGTACGCAAAGTAGTTGCCCGTCACGCTCGGCACCAGGCCAAACTGGTTCTTCTTCACCGCCTCGGTCTTCTCACCTGTCTTCAGGTTCGTGACCCAAAAGTCCGCGTAATTGATGCCGTTCGTCACCGAACTGGTGTACGGAGTCCCGTCTTGCACAATCGCGTAAGTCATGTCTTGGGACAGGTATGTCTGAACGTCGAAACCCGGAATCTCGTCGTCCTTGCCCGGCGACGCTTTGGTCAGCGTGTTGGCATCTGGGTCCCAAATAAACAGAATTCCCCTCGCCCGGTCCCGCGCACTTTGCCGCTTCTGCAAGGGCATCGGCCGCGTGTCCTTCGTGTTCCAGACCTCGACTCCCGCCTTGTCCTTCGGCTTGACCGGCTTCTCCTTATCGTTCCAAGGCTGAATCGTCAGTGCGATCTTCGAACCGTCGTCGGACGGAGAGATACGCATGCCATCGCTGATCTTCATGCCTTTCGGAAAGTTGGCGAAAGCCGTCGGATTGAACCGCTGTCGGGTAAGAACTCCGTCAAATCCCGAAACTCGCAACACATCGTTGTTGTCGCCTTCCTTCTTATCGTCCGGTAACGCAATCGAGAGCGAAAGCACGTCCGCGTCTTTGGCCCATGCAAACGACGTCACGTCGTCTTTGCCGCTGTAGATCGGGTGCATGATTCCCGTCTTGATGTCCAGCACCTCGAACGCTTGATAGCCAGTCCCCGAATCGATCTGGATCGCCATGAGCGTTTCCGGTTCATTGAGGCTGTAGCTCTTCACGTTGGAAATCACCATCTGTTCCCCGTTTGTGGCGTTGATGAGGAGCAAATCGCCAGCACCTGGCCCGGGTGCCATTTTGGGTCGCAGGGCCACGATCAGGTCTTTGTCTTTCAGAAAACTAAAATTGGCGATGTCGTCGATCACGTGCTCTTCGCCATTTTCCAAACTTCGGATGCCAAGCTTGGTCGGGCTGGGCTTCTTCTGCTCCGTATTCTTTTCGATTTCGGCCTTCGGGAGTGTGATGAGGTAAGCCGCCCACTTCGAGGTGTCCGAGATCGCCGGACGAATGCCGTCGGGAATCAGCGCCTTCTCGGGCCCATCGATCTTCCGTGCCACCACATAGCCGTCGGCGTCGGCCTTCACCACGCCGTAAAGCAAATATTTGCCGTCGTTTGAGATCACTGCCTGAGAAATGCGCTCCCACTCCTTGTAATCGTCGAAGGTTAGCGTCCGCGGTTTGGCCGGTGCTTCTTGTTTCGGCGGTGGGGTCTGCTGTTTGTCAGAATCCTGGGCGTTGACGGCGATCGGCCATACGCAAGCCAGCGCGACTAGCGAGAGAGCCCGATATCGAATCATGCACGAAGTTTAACCACTTCGTGGGCAAATTCCGATATAGAATCGAAGAAGATGGCCAGCGAAGTCGAGGTTCTGAACGTCGCCGCCCAATGGGTGGCCTATCGCCGCTTGACCTGCGACCGAGACAAAATCGGCCCCGCCATCACCGCGCCCGATGTCTTGCCCGGCATCTACGAACTAGCCAAGAAGCACGGCGTCCAAGCTGGCCCACCCTATGCCCGCTACCTGCGATGGGGCGAAACCGATTGCGATCTCCAGTGTGGAGTACCCCTCACTGGCCCTGTGCCGCCGGAGGGCAACATCGTCGTCGACTACTACACATCCTGCCGCCTAGCCATGCTCACTTTTGTCGGCCCCTATTCCGAGCTTGGCAAGGCTCACGACACCGTCATCGAGTTCATCAAGGCCAACGGCTACTCGTTCGGCGGCCCTTGTTGGGAAGTCTACGACGGCCCTGGCAACCCTGACGGCACCGCTACAACCCACGTCTGCTACGCGATCGAGCCTTAGCCCAACCCCAGACAAGCTCTCGTGCGCACCTTCTCGAACGGAAGCGGCCATGCAGCGTACTCATCCCACGAGATTGACGAATTTGGCCAAGCGCCGCTCAGGTACGACCACGCCTCATTCCGCTGATTGCGCTCCACAAAATGCTTCGTCTTGATCGCCAATTGGCTTGGCACCGAAACCGTCTCAAATCCTGGTGGTGCAACCTCGCTGGACGGAAGTAAAAAGCCAAGTTCGGCCCGCATCAGGTTCTTATTCGGGCAAGTCCACAGGTTGTCGCGATAGATGGTCACCCAGGTCCTTCCCTCCTCAAACGGAACCTTCTCCCATCCCTCCCACAGGTACGCATAATTGCCAACATGGCGGATGGCCGCCACCCGAAACGGCACAATCCGCTCCAACTTCGTCTCGTACTTGACCGCGAGGTTCGGAGCTTCGAACGTCTCGTCCCAATGCTCGTTCCAGTGCAGTCCATCGGGTGATGGGAGCTTCCAATCCAGCCCCGACGCCAGAAAGTGCCGAGGTGGCAACCCGAACGTCCGCTTGAAGGCCCGACAAAACGCTTCCGGCGAACCGAACCCGCCCAACATCGAAGCCTCCTGCACCGAAAATCCCTCTCGAAGTCCGTACGCCGCTCGCTCCAGTCGGATGCGTCGATGAAGATCGCCCAGCGATTCGCCGCACATCTCGTGAAAGACGCGCGTCAGGTGCGACCGCGAGTAGCCGCACTGCTGAGCCAACTCTCCGGTCCCCACCACGCTCAGCGGTGACCGGAGAATCTGGTTCAATAGGTCGGCCAGGTTCGGCGCGACCTCCTGTTTGGTCTGATATCTCATCCCCTCATCGTTTCTTTTGGCGGAGCAACAGGGCCAAGCCTCCCGCCAAGCCAATCACCGCCGACGGCTCCGGCACCACCAGCAAGCTCACCGGACCACTGAGCCCCGACGCCACAAAATCGCCCTGGTAGGCGCCCGAAGTCGCATCGAACTTCAGCACTCGATTGTTTCGCCAACTGGTGATATAGACGCTGTCTTTGTAGAAAACCATTCCCGTAGCGCCGTTGAGACCGCCCGAGTTCGCCGCAATGAACGTGTCGATATACGTCCCTGTGCTCGCGTCGTACCGCAAAACCTTGTTGCCGTTGTCGCTGGTCACATACATTGCGCCGTTGCGCCAAATGATCTGCCGAGGTTGAGACAAACCGCCCGACCCGGAGGGAATGAATTTGTCGATGAATGCGCCGGTCGTCCCGTTGTAGCGCAAGACGTCGCCCGAGTTGAAGCTGGGCACGTACAGATTTCCGTCCGGCCCAAACGTCGCACCGATGTCCGGCCCATCCAAGCCTCCACTACCTGGAAGCACGAACGAGCCGAGCGGGCTCCCCGTCGACGAATACTTTGCCACCGAGTCGATGTCGAACTGACCGACGTACGCCTTGCCGTCCTTGTCGAACGTCACCGCCGTCGGACTGTTGGCCGTCGCAAACCGTCCTAGCCATGCTCCGTTCCGATCGAACTTCTCCAGCGAACCGGTCAGCTCACTGCAGACGTACACGGAGCCATCCGGCCCAATGGTCATGCCCAATGTGCCGTCGAGCTTGCCCGCCCCCACCATGCCCAAGGACGAGCCAGAGGTCAGATCGTAGCGTTGAATATTGTCGCCAAAGTAGCTTCCCACCCAAAGCTCGTCGGACGCAAAGGCCGCCAACGGCAAGGATAGAAGCGCTAAGGAAAGAAAGAGTGTCTTCTTCATTTGTATTTCCCCCACAGTCAGTCTCATCGAGTCCTCCAATCGAAATCTGACCGTTTGTGCGCATCTCGCCGTTTACTCGGAACGCTTTGTTTGCCAATCGGTCGTCTTCGATATTCAGTCACCGATTGCTGCCCAAAATCTGACCTTTTGTGCGATTTTCTCGTTGAGGAGGTCCATACTGGCCCCATTAGCGAACAAGCGATTGTGGAGTCAAAACAAGTACCGGAGGCCCTGACCTTGGACATCAGTCCATCGTCGCCTTCCCGACCGCAACGGGCGAGGAGCATCGAAGATCTCTTTGAAGATCATTTCGACGCCGTCTATCGCTATCTTTCTCGCCGAATCGGCAATGCCGAGGACGCCAAGGACCTTGCGGCCGAGACATTCGCCGCCGCTATGAGCGGACGGTGCCCCCGAGGCGTCGCCCCTCGTTGCTGGCTCTACGGAATCGCCCGTCGCAAGCTCGCCGACGTCTATCGAAAACGTCGCCGCCACGAACCCCTCGACCCGAACCAAGCCGACCCCTCCAATCTCGAATCGTCGGTGGCCCTTCGTCGGTCCATCGAGGCATTGCCTCCCAATCAGCGCGACGCGTTCCTGCTCCAGGCCCTCGAAGACCTTTCCGTCGACGAAATCGCCCAAGTCATGCGGCGGTCTCGAACCAGCGTCAAGGCCCTTCTCCAACGCGCAAAAGAAACCCTGCGCAAAGACCATAACGACTTCCTACAGGTACCCGATGCAAGAAAATAACGCCCTTCAATCAGCCTTTCCCGCCAGTGATCCCACCGATTTGACCCGATCCGACGTCCTGAACCAAGCCAACCGCATTCATGGCCAGCACCTTCGCCAACGGCGAAACCGAAGCGTGGTTCTTGGCGGCATCGCCACTGTCGCCATCGGCTCCTTCGCAGTCTCCGTTGGTCCGAAAGCTTACGCCTACTACCAATTCCAAAAGATCGCCGGGGCAAGCTCCGACTGCAAAACCGCGGTCATGAAGTCCTACGATATCAAGTCGGACGGAACAACTCAACTCCGCTCCACGACCTACTTCGAAAACGGAAAGTGGAGAATCGAAGACGACGGCAAGGTGACCATCTTTGCCGACCACATTCTTTGGAAGCTCGATCCAGCCCTCCAAAAAGCCACCAAGAAACGGGCGGACGGACCGTTTGCCTATACACCCAGTGGCTTTTCAATCGGGGCGCTGGCTTCGGACCACCAACGCTGGCACTGGTCGGGCCAGAAGATATCGTTTGGATCGGAAACGTACCAGGGCCAGCCGGTCGATGTCGTCACGATGGAGCAGACCACATTCCCCACCCAATCAAAGTTCTTCGCGTCGAAGAACGACCATCGAATTTTCCGAGTGGAAGTTCGCACCCTTAAGAACGGCACATGGATTTTGGGCGGATTCGAAACGATAAGCTACGATCAGCCCCTCCCAGCCAAGACCTTTGCCGTCGATTTCCCCAAGGAAACCCAGGTCATCGATGTCGATCACATCGCCGACGACTGGAAGAAGAAGCTCGAAAAGCCCATCGCAACGCTTAAGTCGGAGCACGGCCAAATCGTGATTCGAGACTACTACGTCAACTCCCGCGGCCATGTATTCATCGTCTTCACCGACGGCGAAACCAAAGCAGAAGTTCGCAACGAAGCGTTGCAAATGAGGCAGAGTAGCCCCCCTAAGACTTGGCACGCTCTGCCAACCGTCTCGGCGAGGGACAGCGAGCTGATCGGCTACGAGCAGTCTCCCGCCAGCTTCCAGCCGTTTGTGGGAAGCGCTGTGCCCAATCTTGAGAGAGGGATCGTGCTTTCGGACGGCGAAATCCTCCAGGGTGCCTGGCTGGTTCCCGCCCGGATCACTCCCTGGAAGCCCAAGCAACTCGATGTCCAGTTCTTAATCAACTGGCCCGGACGCGATTCTGAACGCACCAACACGTGGACGATCCAACTGGACCACAAAGGCGACTCTCTCCGCCCCGATTGGATGGTAGCTTGCGCGATCGGTCCAATTAACGATGAGGCCGTCCTCAGGGCCGAGCAAAGGCAAGCCGTCCTGCCCGCCAAGCGCTAAGCTCTAACCCAGATGTGGTTGCGCGAGTTTCTCCAGATACTTCGCAACCACATCGTATTCGATATTCACCTTCGAGCCCGCCGTCAGCCGACCAAGGTTTGTGTTCGCCAAGGTATGCGGGATGACCCAAACATCGAACTCATTGCCTTTCGGCTCCACCACCGTCAGCGAAATCCCATTCACCGTGATCGATCCCTTCTCGATGACATACCGTCCCGACGGAATGCGGAAGCGATACACGAACGAGTTCCCTTCTTCCCGAATCGACACCACTTCGCCGACGCCGTCCACATGCCCCTGAACGATATGCCCGCCAAACCGGTCGTTCGCCTGCATCGCTCGCTCCAGATTCACCGCGCTTCCTGCGCCAAGGTCGGCAAAAGCCGTTCGCGAAATCGTTTCCGGCGAGAGTTCAAACTTCAAATGTTCCGGCGAGCTAACCAGCGTAAGACAAACGCCATCGACCGCGATCGATTCGCCCAGCGTCAACCCCTCGACATCGAGGTCCTTCGCGTCGATGAGCAAAACTCCGTCCTGGAGCGAAACGACCTCGCCAACCGCCTGAATGATGCCGGTAAACATGATAGGCCCATAAGTAAACCCTGCAACGGCGCGCCGCGATCAGCGTAAAATCCTTACAGACTTCATGCTTTTTGGCAATAAGGCTGAACAATATCCGCACCTGGTCGGCTACCTCCGCGAAACCGAGAACCTCGATCTTTTCAAAGACTTTCATCAACAATGGAGTCGGATCATTCTCGCCTGCGTCGGTGTGCCGTTCCTCATTGGCCTCGCCTTCCACAACTCGATTCCGCTCATCTTGACCCTCATCGTCACCGCCCTCTGCGGCGGCGTAGCCGGGTTCTTCATGCAACAGAAAAAGGCCGAGCTCTACACACCGGAGCTCGAATCTCGCCTCGAAGCCCAGCGCCTTTTCGGCACGCTTCGAAAGATGCTGACCTTCCACCGCCTGCACCGCGACCTCAGCGAGTCCTCGTTGACCCTGATGGACGAGATCGCTCGCACTCGCATGGAGACGCGCCAACTGCTGGAGTCGCCTTATTGGCGGCAGCCCGCCCTCGCCCCGACCTACGTCCAGCTTCGTGAGCAAGCGCTAACGGCCTGCGATCAGGCGATGAACGACGCCGTCATGCAGTTCAAAATGGTCATCCCCACCCATGTCGAATCTCGCCGCCCTGGCGACTACGTCAGCGAAGCGATGGAAATGTTTCTCAAGACCCCCAAACCGATTCACCAGGAATCGGGCGTTGGCTTCGATGCCGCCTTCAAGGTCGCCGACAAACTCCAACTGATGCGGAGCGAATTGGAAAAAATGACCCTCCAAGGTGAACGCGACACAATGACGACCTCGCCCGACATCCCCGGCGGCATGCTCGATCTCACGATGTCCGAAATCCGCACCATCCGCCAAGCCGAAGAAGAACTCCGACAGGGCCTCTAGTTTTCGCGTTAAGTGCCCAAACACGGCAGCCCCCTATTCCCTCTCCTAATTCTTGAATTGAGGGTCCGCAGTTGGAACTGCCACAAAGGCAGTTCCAACGTGGATGGTTGTCACCTGACTTGTGTCAGGTGACGGGTGAGGGCAGTCCGCTGAAAAGCCGCGAACAAGGGCAAAAAAACACTCACAAGAGCCCGCTCACCGACTCCAAACACCATTGCCCAGCAATCGCTTCATGTGCCACCCCGCTCAAGACCAGCAACGTGTCGCACCCCGCCGCTCGGCCACAAGCGATGTCCGTATCCATGCGGTCGCCCACCATCAGCGTATCCGCTGCATCGATCCCCAATCGATCAAATGCCGATGTCAGAATTGTCGGATTCGGCTTCCCCGCCACAAACGGCTTCACTCCGCTACAAGCCTCGATCGCGGCCACAATCGACCCCGATCCCGGGCTAAACTTGCCTCCCTCGATCGGGTACGTCAGATCACCGTTACAGGCGATATAGTTCTGGGTCTGAATTGCCACCTGCATCGCCGAATCCAAAAGTCGATACGAAAGCGCCTCGCGACAAATGCCCGAAACCACCACGTCCGCCGACGAATCGCTTGGCCTGACCGAACCGTCCTCACCCGCATTCACCACCTCCAATCCGTTCGCCCGGAACGTCGCCACCAGGCCCGGCTCGCCGACCAAAAACACCTTTTGGTATCCGCGCAATCGGCAGACATCGGCTCCAGCCTGCCCGCTCGTCACGATCTGATCCTCGCTCGCCGAAAAGCCCAATCGCCCCAGCTTCTCCACGTAGTCGCCCTTTGTCAGCCCAGAATTATTGGTGACGTAGAGAATTCTTGCCCCGCGCCCCTGAAGCGCCGCGACCGTTTCCGCCGCGCCAGGAACAACCTCATTTCCCCGGTATAACGTCCCGTCGAGATCGAAGCCATAGCAAGAGTAGAAACGCACAGAAGATTTTAGCCGTAGTAAGTTTCACAATATTCTGAAATTTCGATGATTTCAGCCGATGGTGCGGTATAAATGAAGAAGGAAATGGTCGATACACAACAGCCGGTACCGCTCTGGGAAACCCAGGGAGACGACAAACGAGTCGCGGTGCAGGGGCTGTTCGCCCGTATAGCCAAGAATTATGACCTCGCCAATCGGCTTTTGAGTTTCAATCGCGACCGAAAGTGGCGAGAACTAGCCACCTCGAAACTCAACCTCAAGCCCGGCGATTCAGCCCTCGACCTCTGCTGTGGCACCGGTGATTTCCTTCCGCCCCTTCGAAAAAGGGTCGGCGACTCCGGCAAGCTCGTCGGTCTCGACTTCTGCGCGCCGATGCTCGACCAAGCCGCCGCCAAAGACCCGAAGGCAACCCTGATCCTCGCCGACGCCTGCAACCTCCCGCTCGGCGCAAACGAATTCGAAGGCGTCTCCGTCGGATGGGGCATCCGCAACGTGCCCGACATCGAAAAAGCCCACACCGAAATCTTCCGCGTGCTCAAGCCCGGAGGCCACTTCGTCTCGCTGGACTGCGCGGAACCGAGCTCACCCCTCGTCCGCAAGGCAACCGGACTGGGACGAAGCCTCATGACTCGCCTCCTCGGCGCGTCCCTCGGCAATAGCAAAGAGTACGCCTACCTCGACGAATCCACCAAGCGATTCAAGTCGCGCGCCGAACTCGTTTCCATCATGGAGCAAGCGGGCTTCGTCGACGTCCAATTTCAAGACCTGATGTTTGGAAACATCTGCATCCACTGGGGAACCAAACCGTGACCGTATCATCCTTATCCATCCTCAACAACCCCGAAATCCGGGCCCAGCTTCTGCGCCGGGTCTCCGAAGAAGTCGCCGACATCGAGCAGGTCATCCGCGAAAGCACCGACTCACCAGTCGAGATCATCCGTAACGTTTCCAAGCAGATTCTCGATGCCGGTGGAAAGCGCATCCGCCCCGCGTTCGTCATCCTCTCGGGCAAGGCCGTCAACCCCGACGCCGACATGGTCCGTCTGCGTCGCCTCGGTGCCTGCATGGAGATCATCCACATGGCGACCCTGGTTCACGATGATGTCATCGATTCCGCTGGCACCCGCCGTGGAAAGCCGACCGCCGCCGCCACCTATGGCAACACGACCGCCATCATGTCCGGCGACGTCTTTCTCGCAAAGGCCATGTCGCTCCTTGCCAGCGACGGCGATGTCGAAGTCTTCCGCACCGTCAGCGACGCCGTTTGCGAAATCGCCGAGGGCGAAGTTCTGGAACTCGAGGCCCGAGGCGACTTCGATCTCGACATCGAACACCACCTCGAAATTCTGCGCATGAAGACGGCCTCGTTCATCCGTTGTTGCTGCGAACTCGGCGCGATCGTCGCCGGCGCTAGTCGCCAACAGCGCGAGTCACTCGCCAAGTTTGGCGAGCACACCGGCATGGCTTTTCAAATCGCCGACGACCTCCTCGACTATCGAGGCGACAAAGTCAAGACCGGCAAGCCGATCGCCACCGACTTCCGCGATGGTCAAGCGACTCTGCCGCTGATCTACCTTCGCGAAAAGCTCAGCGAGGCCGAAAGCCAGATAGCCCGCCGACGCTTCGGTGGCTCAGTCAACGAGGACGAAATTCGCATGATCTGCGACTGGATGGACACCCGTGGCGCGTTCACCATGAGCGAGGAGATGGCCAATAACCACATCAGCCTCGCCCACGACCAGATCGATACCTTGGCGGAGGGCCTACCCCGGGACATGCTCCACGCCGTCGCCGACTACGTCCTCGCTCGCCAATCCTAAGTCGTCGGGAATAGCCATTAAAAAGCGGCGGTCAAGTTGGTATACATCGGGCTTAACTCCGTGTTTCTCTAAGCGCATGAAGGGTTGATGGGAGTCTTTGGCTGGGGGGATGTCAAGCAGTACTTTCTTTGGCGTTTTAGGATATTTCAGGAGCAAGCCATGATGTTCGACGAGAAGCGCATTGTTATCAACCGAAATAATGTCGTCAACCCAATCGATGCGCCGCTTGATGCTCTTTACAAAAAAGAGAGGCAAGCTTCCAAGGGACGTCATCAACACGACTCCGATTGCAATCCCCGGATTGTCTCTTTGCTTCTGACTGCCGAACATTCCAACGCCCAAGGTAAGCATCGCTATACAAAAGGCTAAGATTGAACCTATCCTGCACGCCACAAGCTTCTCTCGTTGAGTCGCGGCAATTCCTTCCGGGTCGATATAACGGTACTTCTTTCCCGGCACCAACTCCAGTGGCTTTGGCCATCGGTTACATTCCTTAAGAAAGTCTTCCAGATTGGGTCCAAACTTGGATTCCCTCATTAGGTTCTTCTTACTTTCCAGTCCAGCGATCCACTCAAATAGAAAACCAGAGAGGAAAATAAACCCGATCATCACGCAAACCACATCGATTGACCAGGGTACCAAGCTAATCCATTCGCGAGCGCCAATGACGCCGTCATAGTCTTTGGCAAGCATGGCGGGCCTGCCACATACAATGGCTAAAATGACTCCGAATGCCGTTACTCCTGAAGTTATCCAGAGTCTTCTCTTTCGGACGACAGCCGTGTCCTTTTTAATCTGGAACGTCTTTAAGACGTTCTTAAACAGTTCGCTATCCCGCGACCTCTCGACAGAAGGAAACTTTGCCCTCTCTATTCTTCCATCGGTTCGAGTCACGATCAAATCGCCCCGCTGACTCGAAACCTCCTTTATATCGATCCATCTCAGCTGAAAGTAGGGTTCGTGGTCAAGCCAAAACGAGAATCCTGACTTATCAAATCGCACACGGTAGCGCTCACCACGTCGATGGATTCGCCAACCAGCAAATGCCGCAAGGACCCCAGCACCAACAAACGAAGTGGCCATTGCCAGGCCGGGTGAGGGAAATTTGATGAAGACTCCCAGCGGCATCAGGACAATCCAAAAAAGATAGAGGTAGCCGCACGCCCAACCAAAGGCGAGGCTCTTGGACCACCGCATTTCGTAGCTCTTGTCTCCAAGCGCTTCGATGGCTTTCTCCCGCTGATTGTCGATTTTGTCCACGGAATTCCCAATCTTCGTACGGAATCTGTTTGAACCGAGATTCACTTCTCGCGACGCATCATCACGACTTCCGCATACTTCCGAAAACCCAGCCGCTCGTACCACGGCACCAGCGAGTCGTGGCACTGAAGCGTCGCCGTACACCGCCGCGACGCCGCAATCCCCACCAGCGCCCGAACCAGCTCTCCACCCAGTCCGCGATGCCGCTGTTCCGGCGTGACCGAGATGTTATAAAGCCCCAACGTTCCGTTGGTCTGAGAAATCATGGCCCCTGCCGTCGGAGCCTCCAGCCGCCCAAGGCAGATCAGTTCGCACTCAGGGGCGCGCGAGGTCAACGTCGCAATCCCTTCGCAAAAGGCCATGTTCGCTGCCGAAAAGAACTGCTTGGCCAAAAACATTGTGTGGTCGTACCGCGCCGAGATGCCGGTCACCGTGGTCAAATCTAGGTCGATTCCCCCAAGTGGGTTTCGCACAAACATCAAACTCAGCGACCGCCCCGGCGTAAAGCCCACCTTCTTCATCATCTCAATCACGGCGTAGGTCTGATCGGTCGGCAAAACGTACGCCGTGTGCGAATCCATCTGCACCAGCCTAGTCAGCGAATGAATGTTCGGTCTGGCCACCACCGAGAAATTCGAAGCCGGATGCTTCTGCGTCGAGCGGCAACCGATCACGCCGTCATCCTCAAACCGCGTCAATCCATCCGCAGGTCGAGCCAACGCAAAATAGGTCTCAACCATGTTGAGACAGCACGACTCGATGATTTCCCTATCCGTTAAAGGACGATGCTCCAAAACAGTCCAAATCCTGCCCGGCGGTTTGAAATCCCCACACCGGCGTTCAGACCCCCAGAAATATCCGAACCCACCCAGATTACCGGATTCTTGGGCGTCAAAAGGACGCTGGCGTACGTCCGCCCCTTGGGATCGAACTTCAGCAGGTCAAACCCCGCGGCAATATTGAACTCGGCGGGAGCCTCCATCATGAATCCGACTCGAACCGTCGGTGTCACGATCGACAGCGGCGGCATGTACTCGCGATCCTTCGCCATCGCGTTGAAGAAGTTCGCCACCTCGCGCAACAGCCGCTCCTCCACAAAGATGCCCCCGTAGTGCCCCGAATCGATCTCCAGCACCTTCGAGTTCGGCAATGCCCGAATTAGCGCATCCGTGCATTCTGGCGGAATCACCGTATCGTACTTGGCCCGAACCACAAACGTGTTCCCGACCTTGCCCGGCTTCAGGTACGTGGACGGCTCGATGGGCCGCAGAGCCTGGTCGAGTCGTTCTTCGTTGTATCCTTTGGCCCGCAGTTCGTCGCGCACCTTGGTCAACAGCGACGATCGCCAAATGATCTTTCCAAGCTCGATGCCGCCCAACAAAAACGCCGAATTAGTGATTCGGTCGTCCACCGCATATGCCAGCGTCGAGACGACCGCCCCCAGGCTGGTGCCGTAAATGCCGAGGATTCGCCCGCACTCCGGCTCTTGCTGAAGAAAGTCCAGCGACCGTCGGACGTCCATCACGGACTGCGTCATCACCGCCTTCAGCTTCTCCGGGTCGGACTGAATCGCCATTGCCCCCGAAGTCGCCCCTTTCGGCGTTCGCGTCAGATGGTACGGCAAGGTCATGATCGCCGCCCCGATGCCCCGGTCGTTCAGTTCCAACGCCAGCGAGCGCTCGACCTTCAAGTTCGGCGCACCCCAATAATGGAGGATCAAAACGACCGGCGGGTGGTCCACATGCGCGGGAAGCTGAATCTCTAGCTGGACCGTGTCATTCTGCGGATACCCCGAGTCAAACGCACTGGGAAATTTCGCGATGTACTGCGAGTAATCCTCGTTCTCGTCCAATAGTTGCCACTTTTGGAACTCAATCTTGGGAACATCGAACTGAGCCCAAACGCTCCCGACGCAAGCGAAGAGAATCAGTAGGCTTGCGAGGAGTCTAGCGGCTTTCACATCACCCGTTCGAACTCAGGAGTTCGGTCATCTTCTGCTCGGCCTTATGAATGTGATACCGCTTGGCGATCAGAAAGGCCCGGCCATCGTCCGAGTTAGGATCGACCTTCACTCGCTCGTGGCACTTCACCGCGTTGGAGAGCAAGTCGACCAACTCCTTGTTGTGGCCCTTGTTCTGCGCCGCTGGAACGACTTCGTAAAGAACGCTAGGCAGAATGGGGGCGGCGTCCTCGTCCTTTGCGTCCATCACCGATGCCGCTGTCTTGATTGCTTCTTCCACTTCCCCGTTCTTCGCCTCGGCCTGGGCCAACTTGAGAGTGTCGTTGATCTTCCGATCTGGGTCCTCGGCCACCTTCACCGCTTCCTTCAGCGCGGCTTCGGTTTCCTTCCATCGGTTTGTGACTCGTAGTAGCGAGGCGTATTTCCACTGAGCATCGAGCGGAACATCGTCAGCCTTGATCGACTTCAGCATCTGCTCGGCAACCTCCGAAATCATCTCGTTTCGCCTTTCGTCCGAAATTTCGTCCTGCTGAACCTTGAACTGAAGCGTATCCTCCGCCGAAAGCAACCGCTCATACGCGATCGCCGCCCGATTCTCTTGCGGAATCGTGGCAAGGTCGTTCGGGTTGGGGAATTGCCCGCAACCGAACACTAGCAAACCCAGAAGAGGGAAGATTTTTCGTCGCATTTAGATGTAGATGGCGTACCGCTCAGCCGGAAACATGGCGTCGCGATAGATTTCGCTGCCGGAGAACGTCAGCATCGCCTTACCCTTCAGCTTCATACGATGAAACGGCGTATTTTTGCTCTTGCTGAACGACTTATTTCGATCAAACGTCCATTCGACGTTCGGATCGATGACGGTGATCTGCGCCACCGGAAGCTCTTCCGGCTTCAGGGTACCCCCATCCAGATTCAAAATTTCGGCGGGCACCGTGCTCAGCTTTCGGATCGTATCCAGTGGGCTCAAGATGCCTTTATGGGTTAGGTAAGTCAGCGTCGCGCCCAGCGTCGCCTCAATCGTCGAAGCCCCGAACGGAGCTTCGTCGAACGGTACATCCACCTCGTGCGAGGCGTGCGGCGAGTGGTCGCTGGCGATGCAGTCGATCGTCCCATCCTGCAGACCCTGCTGGAGCAGTTCGATGTCCACCTTCGTCCGAAGCGGCGGCTGCATCTTGAACTTCGTGTCGAACTCGCCGATGTCGTCCTCGGTAAAGATGAAGTGCATCGGGCAGATTTCGCAGGTCACGGGCGCCCCCAGCGACTTGATCAGTCGAATGATCTCGACCGCGCCCCAAGTGCTCACCCGCATGATGTGTACCGGACAGCCGGTGTGAAGCGAGAGCAAGCAGTTGCGCATCGTCGCGATCTCTTCCGCTGTCCTTGGAATGCCTTTCAGGCCGAGCATCGCGCTCACCGCGCCTTCGTTCATACAACCGCCCTTGCTCAGACTGGTGTCGTCCGAGTGAGCGAGGATGGGGAGGCCGATCTGGTTGCAGAACACCATCGCGCGGCTCATCACCTGCGAGTCTTGAATCGGAAAGCCTTCGTCGCTCGCCGCGACGATTCCCGCCCGCTTCATCGCTGCCAAGTTCGAGAGTTCTTCGCCCTTCAGGTCCTTCGTCAGCGCGCCAACCGGCGCAACGAACACGCCGCCCGCCTCAGGGGAAGCCGCTCGGTCAAGAATAAAGTCGATGATCGCCGGATTGTCGAGCGGAGGATTCGTGTTGGGCATACAGCAAATCGTCGTATAGCCGCCTGCTGCCGCCGCCTGGGTTCCGGTAATGATCGTTTCTTTGTGCTCGTCGCCCGGCTCGCGCAAGTGGACGTGCATATCCACCAAACCCGGAGTGATCCAAAGCCCTGTGCAGTCGTAAACCTCGTCGATCCCAGTTAAATCTTCAACGACGCCAACCTGAATGACCTGGTCATTCTCGATCAGGACACTGCCGATTTCATCCAAATCCTGCGACGGATCGAGGATGCGACCGTTGCGAAGCAGGGTTCTCACGCCGCACCTCCGCCGAAGCACCAGTAAAACGCAGACATTCTCACAAAAACTCCGTTTTCAACCTGCTGGTTGATGGCCGAATACTCTCCGTCGGCCGTCACATCGTCGATTTCCACGCCTCGGTTGATCGGACCGGGGTGCATCACTAGGCACCCGGGATTCGCGTACCGAAGCGTCTCGGCATTGATCTGATACAACGAGCTGTATTCGCCGATCGAGCTGATCATGCCTTCGTTCATCCGCTCCCGCTGGAGGCGGAGCGAAATGATCACGTCCGCACCGTGGATGCCTTCTTCCAGTTCGTCGCAGAACTCGCCTGGCAGATTCGACGGCTGCGGAGGAAGAAGAGTCCGCGGTCCGACTAGGCGAACATTCGCTCCCAGCTTGTCCAATAGCCACAGGTTCGACCGTGCGACTCGCGAGTGCTCGACATCGCCGACGATCGAGACGTTCAAGCCCTCGATCGAGCCCTTTCGCTCCATAATGGTCAGCGCATCCGCCAGCGCCTGCGTCGGGTGCTCGTGCTGGCCGTCGCCCGCGTTCAAAACCGGACCGCCGAAGTGCTTCGCGGCCAAGATGGGCGAACCACTCGACTTGTGGCGCATCACCAAACCGTTGATGCGCTCATGGCGTAGGGTCAAAATCGTATCCTTCAGCGTCTCGCCCTTGTTCATCGACGACGAGGTCGTGGCAAAGTTGCTGGATCGCATGCCCAGATAGAACGCCGCCTGCTCGAAACTCACGCGCGTGCGCGTAGAGTTTTCAAAGAACAGCAGGCCGATGACGGTCTTGGTCATCTTGGGCACGTCGTCGCCCGCCGTCACGCGCTTCTTGAAGTCGGCGGCTTGGTCGATGAGGTGGACAATCGATTCTTTGTCCAGATTGCGGATTCCGATGAGATTTCTGGTCCCCGTGGGATTACTGCTCATGAGGTGCCTCTTGGCTTCGGAGCTCGACCAGATCCTCGCCCTCGAATTCCTTCACTTTCACAAAGACGTGGTCAGATCGTTCAGTTTGGATGACGCGGCCGCAGTAATCGGGCTGGATCGGCAATTCGCGGTGGCCCCGGTCGAGCAAAACGCCGAGCCGAACGTAACTCGGACGACCGTATTTGATCAACCCATCCAGGCCCGCCCGAATCGTACGGCCGGTAAAGATCAACTCGTCCACCAGAATCACCCGCTTACCCGTCACTTCAAACGGAATCTCGGATTCGTCTTCGGTTTTGGCGGGTCGGTCGTCGCGGTAGGCACGGGGGTCGAGCTTGCCACACGGCACCGTCACTCCCTCGATCTGCGTCATCAAAAACGCCAGCCGTTTCGCGATGGGATACCCCCTTTTCATGATCCCGACCACCACAAGGTCCTGGGCCCCTTGGTTGTCTTCCAGTATTTCGTGCGCCATCCTTCCCAAAGTTCTCTTAATGTCTTCGGCGTCGAGGATAACGGCATCCATCCTAGGCTGGATTATGACAGACAACTTGAGTTTTACGGGTGAAACGCCTCACCCAAGTCGTTAAGAAAGCCGAAAAACCGCCCAAATACAACCTGAAGAAAGCGCCCCGCCTTTCCAACTATTTTTACGGGGTCATAGCATCTCAACAAGACGATGGTTATGTTTAACAGGCAAACGACACATTCGAGGGCGATTTTCGCTCGCCTCGAACAAGGGAGGCGGTGATGGCTGGAAAGAAATCATCGGTCGGGGTCGACATCGGATATTCGAGCATTCGAATTGTCCAAGTCGAGAAGACCGCGGCCGGCGTCCGCGTCACTAAATTCGCCACTGTGCCGACTCCGCCGGATTCGGTACGCGATGGTTTGGTTCGCGACCCCGAGGAAGTCGGTCAGGCTATTAAGACTGCAATGAAGGATGCGCACATCCACGCGAGCACGGCGGTAGTCGCCGCGTCCGGTGGAGCCGTCTTCGTTCGCACGGTTCCGTTCCCGAAGATGACGCCGCAGATGCTGCGCGAGTCGATCAAGTTCGAAGCCGGACGCTACGTTCCGGGTTCGATCGAGGACTCGTACGTCGAAGGAGAAATCCTGGGCAACCTTAACGAAACCCAGATGAACGTCCTCCTCGCTGCGGCGCCGAAAGACGTCGTAGACGGACGCATCGCCGCGTGTAAGGTCGCCGGCCTCGATGTTCGCCTTGTCGAAATCGAGACGTTCGCCGCTTACCGCGCTCTGCTGGAAACCGATGAAGCCAAGGACACCGCGAACAAGACATACATTCTGGTGGACATCGGCGCAACCAGCACTACCGTTAGCGTGATCGAAAACGGCGTCTATGTGATGCTTCGCTCGATGCCTAACGCGGGCAACACCCTTACCGAGGCTCTCAAAGCTGCGTTCAAGTTGGAGGCAGTCGATGCCGAAGCTGGCAAGAGCGCGCTCGACATGAATGAATTCCTCACACCCCAGGGACTCGAGAATCCGCCGCTGAAGGTCATTGCCGCTCATGTCGACGACCTCGTTCGCGAACTTCGCCGATCGATGAACTACCTGCAGACCCAAAACAGCGAAGCCACGCAAGCCACCAACATCGACGGCATGTTCCTCTGCGGAGGCGGAGCCAAGCTCAAAGGTCTGGATCAATACCTCCAAGCCAAGCTCGGCATTCCCGTCACCACCCTCGGCGTCTTCGAAAACCCCATCATCACTCAGACCGGAGCCATCTCAGGCACTGGCGTTGACCTCGCCGTCGCAACCGGGCTTGCGATGCGACCGGTGCTTTGGGCCGCCTAAAGGAGAACCTAGATGCCACTGATTAACCTCATCGAATCGCAAATCCTGTCGGCCAAGCGCAGTGATCAGAAACTTCAGGTCAGCAAGTTCGCCTTCATCGGCGCCATTGCGATCTTTGGTTCCGCTTACGCCGTCCTCTTCGCCGAAGGTTCGTCCCTCGGCAGCAAGCAGGTCGAGATCGAAGCGAAGCTGAAAAAGCTGAAGCCGCTCCAAGAGCAGATCGACGCCTTCAAGAAGGATTCCGCAACCCTCGAGCCTCGTCTTAAGACTCTCGAAAGCGCGCGGAACCTCACCAACCGTTGGGCCCGATTGATGGAGCACCTTGCCATCAACACCCCATCCAACGTCTGGCTAACTTCGTTCCGATCCGCCGCTGTTGACCCCGAAAAGCCGATCCACATCACCTTCAACGGCGTGGGCGAATCGCAGACCGACGTCTCCGAAATGATGCTTCGAACGCAAAACGCCCAAGACCTCGAATCGGTCACCCTCGGCGGCACGCAGGAGAAGCTCTTCGAGAAGACCACCGGCGTTGAATTCGAGATGGGAGGCGACATCGTCGACTCCGTCGAGAAAAAGAAGAAGCCCACCAAGGAAGAGGGAGACAAATAATGAAATTCAGTCTTACTCCCAAAACGTTCTATGCCCTGACGGGCATCGTCGTGGTCGTCGGATCAGCCATGTTGTGGATGACCAACTCCACCAACTCTGATCAGAAGGCTCACATCGAGTCGATCTCGAAAGAAGTTCGCGACGAGAAGGAAGTCCAGAAGGAACTCGCCGACTCTAAAAAAGTCGTCGAAGACCTCCAGTTCAAGCTGAAGCACCTCGAAGAGGGCGTCCAGCAGTTCGCCTACATCCCCACCATGATGAAGGAGTTGGAGCAGTACGGCAAGCAGAACCAGATTCAGGTCGTCCAGATCAAGCCAGTCGTCATGCCGACGTCCCCCAAGGACAAGGACAAGAACGACGACAAGAAGAAGTCGGCCTACGAGGAGATGAACGTGAACATCAAGTGCCGAGGATCGTACGAAGACTCTCTTCGCTTCCTGCAGGCCATCAAGGTGTTCCCCAAGATCGTTGCCGTGCGAACGGTTTCGCTCTCGCCTCACACCGATAACAAAACCAAGAAGGCGGCCAAGCCGGTCCTCGACCTCGAGCTTGAGCTTCGTGCCTACGCCTTCAAGGATGACGCAAATATCACCCCGGTCGCCTCATCTGGCGCCAAGGGAGGCAGCAATGAATCGTGAGAAGAAACAAGCTCTGGTCCTCGCCGTCCTCTTCGTGTTGATCCTCGGAGTCGGAGCCTTCCGAATGATGGGTGGATCGCAGGCAGCCCCTGCCGCCGCCAAGAAGAAGACCGACGACAAGGCAACCGAGAACAAGGACAGCGAAAAGCCGGTCATCAAGAACCCGGAATTCAAGCCGCTGGCGTCTCGCGATCCGTTTATGCCCGCGCCGTTCATGACGGCCGGAGCGGATCAGCCGACGACCCCAGTGCCAACGCCGACGCCTAGATCAGCGCCGAAGGCGGACACCGAGAGAACCGCTCCGTTGCCGATGCCTTTCAGCGACGACCACACGGGCTTCAAGGCCGGAGGCATTGCGCCTCTGCCCGTCCCCCAAGATGTCAAGCCGGTGTTCAACTACTCGGTCGTCGGTCTCATCGAAGGCGCGCATCCCGCGGCTGTCTTCGAAGACGCGCAAGGCAATCAACAGATGGTTGAGATCGGCCAAGGCATTGGATCGAGCGCAACCCTGATCGACATCACTCGCGGAAGAGTCCGCGTCAAGTTTAACGCAGAGACATTGGTGCTCAATGTCGGAGGAAACCCACCACATGCAAAATAATGAGAAACGAGCGGCCCTAGTCGGGCTCTTTGTGGCGGCGGCAGCAGTGTCGTCCGCGCAAGGGCGAGTCACTGGCGTGTCCGTTTCGAAGATGACCTTCGGGGTCCAGGTTCAGATCACAGGAAAGAACCTCGCCGAACCCAAGGGTGTCTTCGGGCAATCGGACTGCTATTACTCGCTGGAATTCGATAATCCGTACGCTGGCAAAGCGGAAAAGACCCCTGTTTGGATGAACGGACTTGAGTCCATTACGACCATCGCCGAGCACGGCAAGTCGGGCAAGACCAAGCTCTCGTTCAAGTTTTCCAACGGCGTAAATGCCTCGTTCTGCAAGAACGAAAAGGGATACATCGTCTACTTCCAGCCTAGTACTTCGCTCGATACTCTGCCGGTCAACAAGACCGACAAGGCGACCCTGGACGCCCCGAAAGCAGTGGCCAAGAAGACGGTTGATCCGGCTCCGATGCCTCACTTTCTCACGGCTCCCGAGTCAACCGCCGTGGCGACCCAGACCAGTGAAAACGGGTCCAAGTCGTTCACTGAGAATATCAATTCGTGGCTGAAGACCCTTCCGGCAACGAAGGCACCGGATACAACGCCGAAGATCGACGTCAAGCCGCAGGTCTTCGCCTCGTCCGACGACAAGACAGTCACCAAGGAAGTCTCGAACGGCAAATCGGATTCCGAACCGCTCGTCAGCATCGACTTTGTGAATACGGATGTCGTCCAGATTCTCAAGTCGCTGGCGCGACAGACCAACGCCAACATCGTCTCCTCACCCGACGTGACCGGTAAGCTCTCGATCAAGCTGAACAATGTCAGCATCCGCGAGTCGCTCAACCTCGTCACCTCGCTCGCAGGTCTCAAGTTCGCGATGGTCGGCAAGACGTACGTCGTGACGTCGCCTTCCAAATTCATCGATACGCTGAGAAGCGTCCAGGGCAACACCGAGGAGATGACCCTTTCGCGGATCGTCCCCATCTACAGTGGCCAGGGAACGCAGATCAAAGTCGCGGTTCTCAAATCGGTTTCCTCCGAGAATGCCTTTGGTCGTTTCGAGCTTGTCCTCCCGTCCGAGAAGAACGTGGTCAGCACCACGCAGAAGGTCGGCGACAAGAAAGATGACGACAAGGGTGGAGTGAACATCCAATCCGAGACCAACGACACGTTGAAGGACAACTACGTGATGGTTATCGGTTCGCCGAGCCGCCTCGACGAAGTCGAGCAACTCGTGTCGAACATCGACCAACAACTCTGCAGCGCCCTCGGCATCCGAGTACCGACCAGCAACAAGCAGGTCATCGAGACCTACTATGTTCACGGCGGACGCGCCACCGACCTGGTGGATGCCGTTGCGGGCAAGGGTAAGACCAACGTTGGAGACGTGGACCTTTTTGCCACACCGTCCAACAGCATCGCCAAGCAGTCGATCGTCATCAAGGGACGAGCCGACGAAGTCCAAAACGTGCTCAAGGCGTTCGCCCAACTCGATAGCGACGAAACAACGATCGCATCTGAGTTCAAGATCGTCGACCTGAACTACGCCGACCCGCGAACCGTTCGCGAGCTTGTCGTCGCCCAGGTCCCTGGCGTCACCTGCGTCATCGCTCCTAACGGAGTCATGAACTCGCAGACCTATAAGAAGGATGACATTCGCAACCAGAGCGAACAGCGCGGTACGGATCAGCCTGCTCCACAGGGCGGCGGCACCGGCAACACCAGCGGTCAGTCGGCCAACCAGGCTTCGGGCCAGCAGAACAATGGCACTGGCAACGACAGCAAGCAGGGTAAGGACACCGCCGACAGCGGCATCACCCTTCCGTTCGAAGATTTCGAGAAGATTGCGGTTCCGATGCGCCTCATCGTCAAGGGAACGCGAGACCAGGTCGAGCGAGCAATGGAGTGGATCAAAGCCACCGACGTCGCTCCTCGTCAAGTCGCTCTCGAAATGCGCGTCATGGAACTCAGCCGCGAAGAAATGCTGAAGATGGGTATCGATTGGAACCTCTTCACTAGCGGCGCAATCAAGACGATTACCCTGAACAACGCTCAGACGTCGCCGTCCAACACGATCGGCGCAAGCATCCAGGGTCACGACATCTCAGGCGACGTTGCCGCCAGCCTCGATTCCATTTCGAACGGCAGCAACCTCATCTCCCGACCGAACCTTCTCTGTAACGACGGACGAGAAAGCGAAGTCTTCGTAGGCGACGCCATCCGATACGTCGAGTCGATCATCTCCAGCCAAAACGGCCCGAGTGTCACCACCGGCACCGTTCGAGCTGGCGTCCGACTGGCATGTTTCCCGCGAATCGGCGGCGACGACACGCTGAACCTCGACATCCGATCGTCCATCACTTACCTAAAGGGCTTCAAGACGGTTCCGCAGATCGGTGGCGAATTGCCGCAGACCAGCGAGCGAACGGCCCAAAACACCATCACGATGAAGAGCGGTGAGACCTTTGCCATCGGCGGCCTCATCCAGCAGCAAGACGTGGTCGAACTGAGCGGTCTGCCGATCCTCAAGGATCTGCCGATCGTGGGTCAGTTCTTCCGACGAACGACCAAGGACAAGATCCGAACCGAACTCGTCATCTTCGTGACGGCGAAGGTCGTCGGTCCTCATGACCAGAAGACGCTTCCGATGAACTCGGACTCAGATCTGATCAAGCACAAGACCAATCTGCCGGGAGGTAAGGGCTAATCATGCGAAAGGTTGGAATCCTGGCTGTTGCCGCCGCTAGCCTCATCATTGGATGCGGAGGAGCCGGCGACACCAGCAACCTTCCGAGCCTATATGTAGGCGATTGGACCGGAACTTGGACCAGCGTCGATGCGAACGATACCGGAGCCATTGCGCTCACGGTCACCAGCAACGGCAGCTTTTCGGGAACGATTGCTACAAAGACAGACTCTGGAACCATTTCTGGTGTTATCGACAAGCACGGTTCGATGAACGCGATCGGTACGTTTACGAATAGCCCGAACATGGTCATCACCGGAGCCGTGACGCTGAACAATGGAGACATCACCAGCAACTTCACGTACACCGTCAATGGTGTGAAGTATGGTGGCAGTTTCGACTGCACGCCCAACACGGGCGGCACAACTGGCGGCTAGCTCCGGCTAAAGGAGCTTAGCTCGACTCTTGGGAGAGCCCTTGGATATCGCCAAGGGCTCTCGTGCTTTTTTTGAGGCACCTGCCGACAAGTAGGCATAACCCTCTTCGTGTTCCGCCGCCTCCACCCCATTCAAGGCTCGCAACGGCAGAGGAATTCGCTCCACGGCCACCCGCGCCGCCTCGCGCATCGGCAGGCGAGACTTCACAAACGGCCGTTCAAAAATGAACGAGAAAAGCCAACTGATGATCAAGATCGAAGGCAGGGCCGCCAAAAGCAGATAGCCCATCGTCATCTCCGACCCCAGCACCCACGCTGGCTTATGGACGTAGAAAATCTGCAGAAGCGGATGGTGGAGCAGGTACAGGCTGTAGCTGAAAATGCCAATCCGCACCAGCCATTTCAGCGAGAAGAACCGCTCGATCCACGACCCCGGCGCCACCGTCATTGCGTACAGAAGCGTCGCCGTCGAAAGCCCGAACGTAATGTCCGAAGAGATCAACGTCGGCGTGTCGAAAATCTTGCCCTGACTGAGCGCACCCATCACGATTTTCGCCGTGATCGCAACCCCGACCAGGCTCAAAAAGATGCCCGTGCCTGCCTTCGGACCGATCTTCAAGCTGGGTCGATACGAGAAGTGCGCGGCCATCATCCCCAGCACGAACAGAATCGCAAACCATGTATAGGTCTTGCCCGCACCGGGCAGGTAGTTCACCACCAGCACCGTCGGAATGATCGTCAGGATCAGCAGAGTCAGCGGGCTCCGCTTCTGCATGATCAGGATCATGAATGGGAACACCAAGTAAAGCTGAAACTCGATGGCGATGCTCCACAGCACGCCGTTGATCTTATAAAGCCAATCCACCGACCAGTTGTGGACCAAGAAAATATGCGCCCAAAGACTCTCTTTCGAGATCGGTACGTAATTGCGGAACGGCGGCACATTTCCATTCGGGATCGTCACGTACTGGCAAACCAGATACGAAAAGCCCAAGCAGGCATAATATGCGGGCAAAATCCGCAAAGCCCGCCTCTTGAAGAACTTGCCCAGCCCGTAGACCCGCCCGTCCCCGCGCTGATACAGGCCGTACTGAAGGCTGAATCCGCTGAGAACGATGAACGCCGCCACCGCTAGGTGGCCGTGCCAAAAGGGCGACATCAAGGCTTGCAGAAGCGGCGAAGCGATGCTCTTGCCCGTGTCCAAGAACTTGGCATCCACCATCCCACAGAAGTGGCCGATGACCACGTACAGGGCCGCTACCGCGCGCATCCCCTCGATGAACTCCAGTTTGGTGCTCACCTCAGAATATTTTCGTTTGCGTTTTCCGCCCTTATTGGCGGCCTTTTTGGGTAACCCTTTTTCGCGGGATACGTCTGAAACAGAAGAAATGGTTTTTTCGCGCGCTTTCATTTGCCTCCTGTTTCTCACTGTATGGACGGCTATCGTAACCGCCCAGTTTCCCAATACTGCTCAAATGGTACGTTGGCGGACCATTGCTTCGGGTACCTCTAGTACCGAAACCCGGCAAAAATTAGTTCTCGCCAGCGAAAGAACCGAGCTGGAAAACTACTGGATGCCGGTTTTGAAGCAGAATCGGGCGCAACCCCTTATCGATTTTAACAAAGATCGAGTGGCGATTATCTTCTTAGGGACTCGAAATACCGGCGGATACTCCGCTCAAGTTAGCGATGTCATCGGTCAGGGCGGTGCCACCGCCATCGTTTGCGTCAATGAACTGATCCCCGGCAAAAAGCAGCCGGTCACCCAAAGCCTCACCTCGCCGTGGGTCATGATCGCCATCGACCGGGGCTACTTGGACCTAAGCGCCAAGTTCCAAAAGGTCGAAAGCACCGCCCTCCCGTCCTATCAGATCAACCCGCTCACGACCTTCACGCCTCTGCCCTGGAGCCCCTGCGGCTACGGCATCGGCGGAAGCTGGAACGATCCGTGCGGCTTCGGCTTCGATACGCCTTACGAATTCCAGAACTGGTGCCAGCGCAACCGCTTCGACTACCCCAGCTACGATGCCATCGACTTCAGCATCAATCGTCTCGTGCTGGTCAGTGCCGGTGACTACGGCCTAGGCTTCCGACTTCAGATCGGCGACGTCTTCATCAGCGGCGGCGAAACCATCATTCAGGTTCACCGCAGTTCGACCGCCATCGCATCGGGCCAACGAAGCTACGCCCTCCTCGCCCTTAGCCGACAAACCCAGAAGTACACCGTCGAATATGTCGTCGATGGAAGCGAATGCTATCTCGATAGCGGCACCTTCCTCCCATTCCCCTCGGCTGGAGCCTGGATTTGCTCGAACTCGCGTGACCTAGAGCGACTAGCTCCCGGCAACGTCGTTCTGCCCAATAGCTTCGGCGGATTCGATTTCACTCGTGGAAGCCTCGGCATCGTCTTCCTCGGTCAGCAACAACCGCACGTGAATTACTCCGTAGCTGGCGTCGCCTACCGCGGCACCGTGGCGTATGTGTACGTCAAGAAAACGGTGATCGTCGCTGGGCTGGCAAACCCGACCTCGCCCTACTTCGCCTTCCGGTTTGATAAGCGAATCCGAAGCGTAAAGGTCGTCGACGCGCCCTAACGCTTCAGGAGGCCCTGCTCGTGCAAAAACATGAGCAGGGCTTCGCGGCCCGAAAGACCGGTCGTCTGGACTCGCCGTCCCGACTTCTTCGACCACGGTTCATCGGTCGACATGGCGTGCGAAGCAAAGTACTCTGCCGCCCTCTGGTCGTATTCCCGGCTATCCAGCGACTCGGGATACTCCTCCTCAAACCAGACCTGATCCTGCGACAACCGAGGCTTGATGTCCGCCCGCGCGTTCTCCGCCGGACGTCCGATGCACAGCCCAAAGATGCCGAAAGTCTTCTCCGGCAGGTTCAAAATCTCCCTGACGCGATCCGGGTGGTTGCGAAGCGCCCCTATGTAGCAGATGCCGTAACCCAGCGCCTCTGCCGCGCACACCATTCGTTCCGCCGCCAACGCCGCGTCGATGACTGCCACCGTGTACATCTCCGCCGTATCCAGGCCGTCGGGGTCGATCTCGTGCGCCACCGCGTAGCGATGAATCCGATTCAAGTCAGCCAAAAAGACGAAGAAAGCGGCTGCCGTTTCCACCTGTTTCTGGCTGGCGCACGCCTCCGCGATGGCATGGCGTTTCTCCGGGTTCTGAACCGAAATCACGCTCCAAGACTGGAGGTTGCTACTGGTCGCCGCGCTCTGCGCCGCCGCTACCAATCCCGCCATCGTCTCGACCGAGATGGCTTCGTCGGTAAATCGCCGCACCGAGCGGTGGGCCAAGAAAGGGGCTATCGGGTCAAGGTCAGCGGGCGGCTCCGATCCGAAACGCTTGTTCCAAGATTCGGAGACCTGCTCTTTGAACATCACTGGTTTCGCGCGGACTCTTTCCGCTTCATTTCCTGAGACTGTATTTCTCGCTCGTTGTCCAGGGCCTTCTTATTCAGCAGATTGCCCCAAATACGACCGATGCCGAATGTGATGAACATGGACACCAGCGTGAACAAAATGAGCCCAACCACCACGCTGATCAGGAATTTCTTCCCGTTGAAGGTCGGCCCGGAATCCATCATTCCATCGCTCATTTCTCGTCTCCCAAACTGTCTTCGAATAGTTTTCGCAATCTCTCTCGCTCTTCCCGCTCTTTCTCTCTACGATACACGTCGTCGTAATATTCCTTCTCTCGCTTGAGTTGCGCCTTGGTCGGCTTGGCCTTCACGTAGGCATTCGAGGCCCGACGAAAACCATATGGCAAGAACGGAATCTTGTTGGCAGCGTAAGGGTAGGCAACTCCGCATCCAACGCAAGCCAAAATGCCCGCGAAGACCATTGAGCCGGTAACGGCGTAGGAGAAAAAGACGGATAGAACGGATATCACCGCGATCCACTTTCCAAGGATGGGGATAAGACCAAACAGCATCACCGTCGCATCCTTGAACCGGGTGCCCCAAATTACCGAAAGCATTGCAACTGGAATCAGGGTCCCCATGGCGTAGTAGCCGAATATGGCGAGGGGAATAACGCCGACCAATGTACACCCAATCCAGAGAAGGAGAAAGTTTCTCGATCCATGGTCTGGCTCAAGATTCCGACCGATTCCCAGCAACCACAGCGCCAGAAAAATCGCGAAAATTGGTCCGCTTCCCCCGCTCAATAGGACACTTTCCGCAAAGGGATAGGTGAGAATTGTCCAAACCTTGGGAATGAGGTGCCCATCAAACCCGAAAGTTGAGAGCATAAAGCCAGGCATTGCCCAACTCAGAAGAGCGCCAATGATCACAAGTCCGGTTAATACGAAGGTGACGGGCGACGCTTGGCGTCGAAACCACTTCATCGGATCTTGGACGGCCATACAATCATTATGACGTTTGGTCTATCCTCATTTAGGTTTGAAACAAAAGGCTGTCGTCCTTCTCTCTGGCGGACTCGACTCCGCGACCGCCCTCGCCCTTGCCCGAACCCAGGGTTTTGAGTGCTATGCCATCTCCTACGACTATGGTCAGCGGCACCGGGTCGAGCTAACCTTGGCCGCCGAGCAGGCTCGACTCCAAGAAGTGGTGAAGCACATCGTCGTCCAAGTCGACCTTCGCCAAATCGGCGGCTCCGCCCTCACCGACGACATCGCCGTTCCCAAGGACCGCGACGAAAGCGCAATGAGCGCCGATATCCCCATCACGTACGTCCCCGCTCGCAACACCGTCTTCCTCTCCTATGCCCTCGCGTGGTCCGAGGTCCTTGGTGCAAACCACATCTTCATCGGCGTCAACGCCCTCGACTATTCCGGCTATCCCGACTGCCGCCCAGAGTTCATCGAGGCGTTCGAGCGAATGGCCAACCTCGCAACCAAGGTCGGCGTCGAAGGCGCCAAAATGACGATCCACACCCCCCTCATCTCGCTCACCAAAGCCCAAATCATCGAGCAGGGCCTGGCGAATGGCGTCCAATACGACCTCACGAGCAGTTGCTACGACCCCGCCCCGGACGGCAAACCCTGCCGCCACTGCGACTCCTGCCTCTTGCGCGAAAAAGGCTTCGCCACCCTCGGCCAAACCGACCCCTTAGTCGCGAAATTCGAACAATGAACGCTGGTTGGCGAAAAGACGACTCTTGCGTTACAATCTCCGTATGAGCAGGACCGGAACCATCGTCCGCTCGATCGTTGTTGCTACTTTGACAGCAACAGTTCATTGGCACCAGGCGATAGCCGTTCTGCTAGGCATCCTCTGCGGTAGCATTGACGCCTACTATTCTTGGGGCAAACCGTCCGGCTGGTCGGCAAAGCAACTGATCGCCGAACCCAAGAGATTGCCCCGCACGATCCTGAGCATTTTGTGGAGTACGTCGGTGTGTGACATCCTTCTCTTCTTCTCGATCCGTGCTCAGTCGCTATTTACGTTCCTACTTGCATGCATGGCCGGGTTTATTGCCCAACAAGCCATCCAAGACTTCCCCGGATTTACGAAAAAACCATCGGTCGTACCTGCCGGTGGTGGCCACTTCCACACTCGGGCATAGCCCACTTCCTTTCACTTAACGGAAGCGTAGACACTCATCCAAAGGACCTCAAACGAGGTCGGCCCATTGGGAGTTGTGAGCACCACGAAGTTCCCGCCGCGGGGAAATGTCTACGATTTCGAAAGGCGAAGCAGAGCGAATCAGGACCGTTCACATAACGAAAGACCAATTGGGGGCCCAGGCGTCTCGCCTGGGTAAACGTCGCAAGGATGACAGGCTGCAAAAGCAGAGACTAACATGCCAAAGCCTCGCGGGGCCCGTATAGACGAAAGCTATGCGCAAATTCGACCAACCCAAATCCCTCCCACAAGAAGTGGAGATGAAGCAGGGCCAGCCTACCAACCCTGTCGCCCTTCACCACAAGTCCCTGTCGCCCTTCACCACAAGTCCCACCCCAATGCTTCAAAATAACAACAACGCATTGACCGCCAAACTACGAATCGCTGAAATCTTCCACTCCGTCCAAGGTGAGGGCATCTGGGCCGGAATCCCGTCCACCTTCATCCGTGTCAGCGGGTGCAACCTCCGCTGTGTCTGGTGCGACACCCCCTATGCCTCTTGGAACCCCGAAGGCCCCACCCTCACCATCGACGAAATCCTCGACCAAGTCCGCCAAGCCGACCTCGATCATGTCGTCCTCACCGGCGGAGAACCGATGCTTTTCGACGCCATCGAGCCTCTCGCCTGTCAACTCAAAGCCGAGGGCAAAACCATCACCATCGAGACCGCCGGCACCCTCTACCGCGACCTCCCCTGCGATCTCATGTCGATCAGCCCCAAGCTCGCCCACTCGACTCCCACCGAAGACCTCGCCTGGGCCAAGCGCCACGATGACCTCCGCCTCCAACCCGACATCCTTCGGCAACTGATCGCGAGCTACCCCTTCCAGCTTAAGTTCGTGGTCTCCTCACCCGACGCCCAGGAGATCGACGAAATCGAACGCCTCCTCGACCAAATCGGCCCCGTCGAGCCCAGCAAGGTCCTCCTCATGCCCGAGGGTCGCGACCAAGCGACGCTCTGGCAGAAGGCCCGCCTTCTCATCCCCGTCGTCACCGCCCGAAATTGGCGGCTTGCCCCCCGCCTCCAGATCGACCTCTTCGGCGACACCCGCGGCACCTAACTTGATCAACTCCCGAGCTTTACTCACGCAAAAGATTCGTCTAGAATAACGATATCCGAAATCGAACTTTACAGCATTGTGGATTCGCGGATGAAGTCTCAATCGAGACATTTGGTGTTGTGTGGCAGGTCAGGATAATTCAATTAGATCGGCATATGAAGCTCTTCGCAAAAAATTGGTTGATACCACGATGCGGAATCGCCTTATCAACTATCGTCCCTCAAAGACAGTAGGGGTCGAAATAGTCGAGGAATCGTCTGAGAGCCTCTGGAGAATTCTAGTCGTCGAGGGCAAAAAGATGGGGTTTACAGGTCCCCCAGATCCTCCGAAGTCGAAGCGTGACGACGAAGACCAAGATAACCCTCTCATCCAGGCTGACTTCTTCCAAGAGGAACCGCAGGTTGGGAAAATCGATACAGAGGACTCTTTACTCAACACATCGGTAACTCACACAAAGCTTCAAATGCGTCTCCTTCAGACCTGGAGGCAAGCGACGACACAGCTTGACGAGCAAGGAATCAATACTCTCTTTCTGGCTCTTGGAATGCTCGAATGGAAGCCGAGCGATTCGGCGGAAAAAACCGCGTTCGCACCCTTGATACTGATCCCTGCAGTTTTGGAGAGAACCGTAAAGGGAAGCTTCAAACTGGTTTACGACGAAAACGACATTGGCACAAATCTCAGCCTTAGCGCGGCCCTAGCCGAACAGCATATCAAACTGCCTGAAATCCCTTCTGACTTAGCCAATTTCTCGGTCGAAAAGTATTTTGGAGATGTTAAAGGTGTACTTAAGAACAGACCAGATTGGTCCATTCACAAAGACAAGGTCGCCTTAGGCTTTTTTAGTTACGCTAAGATAGTTCTTTACCAGGACCTTGACATTCAAAGATGGCAAGAGGGGCATGATCCGACGAGCCATACAGATGTATCCGCATTCTTGGGGGTTGGTTACGAATCGAGTGAAGGCACTTCCGACGAGATTGAACAAGTCGATAACGTACGTTCTCCACTTGACTCTTTCGAAGTATTCAGCGCCGATAGCTCTCAGATCAAGGCGATCATGGAAGCCAATCGCGGAATTTCCATGGTCGTAGAGGGTCCTCCTGGTACAGGTAAGTCTCAGACCATTGCCAACCTTATTGCAGAGTGCATTAGTAAAGGAAAAAAGGTCCTGTTTGTCTCAGAAAAAATGGCGGCGCTTGAAGTGGTTCATCGACGCCTGAAACTCGAGGCGGGATTGGATGAGGCTTGCCTTGAACTGCACAGCCAAAAGGCCAACCGAAGAACATTCTATAGTTCAATCGACCAGACTTGGAAATTAAAGAGCCGACTTCCCGACGCGGCAAGTCAGCTTGAGAGACTAGCAGACCTTCGTCAAAGTCTGAATCAGTATGCCGATGAAATTCACCGCCCCTTGCCGATGCAAGGGGTGTCCCCAAGATTTCTCATCGGAAAGGCCATTTCGTTGCCTGATGTAGAAGAAGAAGACCTCGATGCTCCATATCAGGGTGTCGGCCTTGCCAAGCTGTCTTGGCAAGATTTAGAACGAAGACTGCCGCTCATTGAAGCAATCCAAGCTAAGATAACGCAGATTGGAGTTCCCGCACAACATCCATTCTTCGGATGCTCGCTCACTTATCTCGGCCCCTCAGAGAAGTTAGAGTTGGAAAGGTCGACTAGATTAGCAAGACAGCTATTGGCGGAGGCTTTTGACCTTGCTGAGGACCTCTCAAAACATCTCTGTGTTCCATCCCCTATTTGCCCTGAAGACATTACTAGCTTGACGCATTGCGTGGATATTGCTGTCTCAGCGCCCGAACTGGATGGTGTAGCTGTAAAGGCTGGAACCTGGCAACAAGAATCCAAGAGGCTTTCGGAAGCTATTCATAATTTGAGACGTCTTCAGGAGCTCCGGTCGAGACACAAGAACAAGGTTATTGAGCAGGCGTGGGGAGCTGATGTCGTCTCCGCTCGAGCGGCTTACGAGCAGAACGCCGACAAGTTTCTAAAGTTTCTGTCTGGCGACTATCGGAAAGCAAGAACGCAACTGGCTGGACTGCTGACAGCACAAGGACCCACTACTCCACTAGAACAGAGAGAACTACTCAGGGAATTAGTTGAATTCTCCGGGCTCCGAAGTCAGCTAGCTGAAGTCCAACCGGTCGTAGAGCGTCACTTCGGAGTCCAATGGCAGGGAGAAGTGTCGAATCCAGATAGTTTAGACCGCCTCCTTCGTTGGGTTCTCGATTTGGAAGGGCAGGTCAAAGATGGACTCATTCCGAAGAGCCTGCTTGATTTCTTTACTGGTGCCATCCGAGCGACAGGCCTGGCTGAAAGGTCGCGCACAACTTCCGAAGCGATGGCGAGCGTCCTGGAGAAGATTCGTCACCTTGACGCACAACTTAAGCTGAACAGAGAATCTTCCCTCGAAAGTTGCCGTTTCGAGGCTCTCAAGTCGCAAATCCAAAGTTTTGACGAGAATATTGAGAGGCTTTCTGAAATTGTTGAGTGGAACTTAATCGCCGAAGAAGCGACCGAAACGGGCCTTCAAGAAATCCTATCCTTTGCCAGCGCTTGGCCAAGGGCCGGTAAGGACCTGAAGCACCACATTCTCAGGATCTGGCTTCATGCGGGAATCAAGGAGGGCTTTGAAACAAGATCGGCTCTGCGAAAATTTGAGCGAGCAACCCACGAAGAGGCAATCAAAGAATTCAAACGACTAGACGACGTGCTCATCGAACATAATCGGGCTCGTGCTTTGCACTCACACCTTCAGGGTATCCCTTCGACGTCACAGCTTGGACTGAGTGCAGAGCTTTCAAAGCAATGTAATTTGCGCAAGGGCCACAAGCCCATTCGATGGGCATTTGAGCAGTTCTCAGAATTTCTTCTTAAAATTAAGCCCGTCGTCATGATGTCGCCAATCTCTGTGGCGACATTCCTTCCGAACTTCAAGGAGATGTTCGATGTCGTCATTTTTGATGAAGCCAGTCAAATCAAGCCCGAGGATTCGCTAAGCTCCATTGCGAGAGCAAAGCAGGCCATCGTTGTCGGGGATACAAAGCAAATGCCCCCCACCAGCTTCTTCGACAATCAAATCGACGATGACTCCACAGATGAGGAGGCTGGCTACGACACGGCGGTTGGAAAAATGGAGAGCATACTCGCGCTCTTCAACTCAATAGCTGAACCCTCAGGTAGGAAGACGGACTTACGATGGCACTACAGGAGTCTACATCAGGCCCTCATCCAACCATCAAATAGGCTCTTCTACAATGATCGACTAGTCGTCTTCCCGAGCCCCATCTACGCAACAAACGAACGAGATAGCGATCTTGGAATGCGGTTTCGTTACGATCCGACAACGATTTACGATCGTGGGTCGGCTAAGAAGAAAAACAAAAAGCAAGCCGCGGCAGTTGCGGATGCAATCGTAAAACATATGGCGGAAAGGCCACATGAGTCCCTCCTGGCCGTTGCTTTCAGCAAGCACCAGCAAGAAGCGATCCAGGACGAACTCGAGGTAAGACAGCAGTCGGACCCTGGCCTCTTTAGTTCGTTTAACCAGATGCACCAGACTGAGCCGCTACGAATAAAGAATCTGGAAACCGTTCAGGGCGACGAGCGCGATGTCATTCTCATCAGTGTCGGATATGGTCCAGATGAGAGTGGAAATACGTCCATGAATTTTGGCCCAATCAACAAGGAGGGGGGCGGAAGAAGGCTAAACGTACTAATGAGTCGAGCCAAAAAGCGTATCGAAGTTTTCACTTCGATGCGTTCCGGCGACATTCGCATTGATGGTGACAATGAAGGTCTTTCCGCATTCAAGACCTTTCTGGAATTCGCTGAGACTGGAATTTTAGACATCCCAAATCCGACCGGCATGGAACCAGAAAGCATCTTCGAAGAAGAGGTTATGTCAGCCCTAACGCACAGAGGATATAAGATTGACCCTCAAGTGGGCACGCTCGGATTCCGAATCGACCTAGCTGTTCGACACCCAAAACGACCCGGTCGATACGCGATAGGGATTGAATGTGACGGAGCAACCTACCATTCGGCAAAGAGTGCGAGGGATCGCGACAAGTTGCGAGAAATGGTATTGGTGGCAAGAAATTGGAAACTACACAGGATTTGGAGTACGGATTGGTGGCGAGATAGAGAAGCTTGTCTCAAAAGGTGTGTCTCCGCAATCGAAGGTGCCATTGAAGCAACGGACGAGGAAGAAGAACTTGCTCTTGTCGATAATTCGAGATCCGATGAATCCATTTCTATTGAGATATGGAAAAGTGATGCTGACCAGCAAAACCCGCGAGGCAAGCCCTACGCAAAATGGACGACGCCGTTCGAGCTTTCTGGCATAGCACTTGGGGATCTTCCTCCTTCCAAGATGGCAAGTGCGGTCGTCAAAGTAACAGCGTTTGAAGGTCCGATTCATCGGAACATTCTGGTGAAAAGAATTCGAGAGTCCTGCCGTCTAGCCAGATCCGGTTCAAGAATCCAATCGGCAATCGATGCCGGTATTTCTTATGCACTGCAAAATGGATTTGTCCGTACCAAAGAGGATTTTGTTTACCAATTCGATCAGACGGAGTTCGTTGCCCGCGATCGAAGTAGCTTGGATTCTTCGGAGCGATTGGTCGAGTACATTTCACCTGAAGAATTTGACCTTGCTATTCGAGAGATACTTTGCGCATCCATGGCGGCATCACAAGACGAAATTACCTCTGGTATTCGTGAGTATTTTGGTTTCGGACGCACTCCTGAAAATCTGCCAACTGTGGTGGCCGCTCGATTGGCCCAACTTGAAAGGGACGATTTAGTTTCCAACGATGGGCGTTTTAGGTGGTCAGGAGCGATCGACAATTGATTGCCTCCGGATCGACCTCTTCGGCGACACCCGCGGCACCTAATTTCTAATAACAACCGGCCGTGGGAACATGGTAAAACGCGCTATCCATGCGTACTTATTCACTCGCGCTCCTCGCGTTGGGCCTCGCTTCGGCCGCCCATGCGCAAAGCGCGGATTTTGCGATTACCGGCGCAAAGGTCTTCATCGGCGACGGCAAGGTGCTCGATAGCGCCACTGTCGTCGTCAGGAATGGAAAGATCGACTCCGTTTCGACCGACGCCGCCCCGGCGGGCCTCACCGCTATCGATGGGAAGGGCAAAGTGCTCTATCCCGGCTTCATCGATGCCTACTCGACGCGGCTGACCAAGACCCCGCCCAACCCCTCCACCGACGGAAAGCCGGACATCGGCGTCGAAGCCCCGCCCTACATGTGGATCGGCAACCACAAGGGCATCTATTCCGACTTCCCCTCCGCCCCCAATCTCGACTTCGACAAGGACACCAGCGCCTGGGATAGCGGCATCACCGCCGCCCTCGTCATCCCTCGCCAAGGAAGCATCCGAGGGGCCGGAGCCGTCATCAACATTCTTCCCGCCGCCGAAAAGGACGCCCGCGTCCTCGACGATTCGTTCGGCTTCGGCATGAGCTACCGCAATGGAGGCGGCGAAGGCTACCCCTCCAACATTCTCGGCGTCATCGCTCTCATGCGGCAAACCCTCGCCGATGCAAAATCCCTCGCCGACGGGGCCAAACTCGCCAAACCCGACGACAAAGCCCCTTGGAAAAAGGCTCTGGAGGACCTCAAGCCGCTGGTCACCGGCCAAAAGCCCGCCGTCTTCGAGCTCAACATGGACCGCGAAATCGCCCGGACCTTCCACATCGCCGACGAATTCGGGTTCAAATTCATGGTCGCCGGTGGACGCGATGCCTACAAAATGATCCCCGATCTCAAGGCGCGCCAGATTCCCATTCTCTACACCATCGATAACCTCATCGAACCGTCCGTCGAACCTGATAAGGCCGACACCGACCCCGCCGACGTCACCCCCATCGAATACAAAAAGGAACGGCACGACCGCTGGGAAGAGCAGATCAACGGCATCGCCGACATCGCCAAAAGCGGTCTTCCCTTCGCCTTCGGCACCAGCTCGGCCCCGGCCCAATACCTTGAGAGCATTCGCGGCTTCATCAAGCACGGCCTCGACAAAGACCTCGCCCTCAAAGCCATGACCATTAACCCGGCAACCATCCTCGGCGTCCAGTCCAAGCTCGGCACCATCGAGACCGGTAAGCTCGCCAGCCTCGTGCTCATGTCGGGCGAATTCACCGACGAAAAGAGCAAGGTCGAACGCGTTTGGGTCGCCGGAAAACCGGTGGTCGAACCCAAGAAGGAGGGCGGCAAGTGAAGCGTCTCGCACTCCTCCTCGTCGGCCTCGCCAGCTTCGCTCACGCCCAATTCCCGTTCGAATTGGAATCGGATCGCAAGCCAAAGACCGTCACCGACGGCAACTGCCTCATCAAGGGCGGCCGCATCCTGACCGCCACCCACGGCACGCTGGAAAACACCGACATTCTCGTCCAAAACGGCAAAATCGCCAAGGTCGGACGAAATCTCGTCGCTCCGTCCGGCACCATCGTCATTGACGCGAAGGGCAAAGTCGTTTGCCCGGGCATCGTCGATGCCCACTCGCACCGAGCCGCCGACGGCACCAACGAAGGGGCCGAAAGCATCGTCGCCGAGGTTCGGATGCAGGACATCCTCAACCCCTCGGCCCTCTCGGTCTGGCAGGCCCTCGCTAGCGGACATACTTCCGCGATGATCCTCCACGGCAGTGCCGACTGTGTCGGCGGCCAAAGCGTGGTCATCAAGTACAAGTACGGCGCGACGGCTGATGAAGTCCGGATTCCCGATGCCCCGCGCATGATCAAATTCGCCCTCGGTGAAAACGTCACCCGCAAGAGCAGTACCACCAACTCGCGCTTCCCCACCACCCGCATGGGCGTCGAATCGGTCTATCGTCACGCCTTTAACGAGGCCATTCAATACAAGAAGGATTGGGACGCCTACAAGGCGGGTCAGACCAAGGTCGAACCGCGACGCGACCTCCGACTAGAAACCCTCAGCGACATCCTTCAGAAGAAGATTTGGGTGCAGTGCCACTGCTACCGAAGCGACGAAATGCTGATGATGGTCCGCCTCAGCCAGGAATACGGCTTCAAGATCGGCGCGCTCCAGCACGCCCTCGAAGCCTACAAAATCGCTCCTGAGCTAGCCAAGGCCGGCATCGGAATCTCGATCTTCGAAGACGAATGGTCGTTCAAGCAGGAAGGCTACGACGCCATCCCGTGGAACGCCTACATCTGCAACAAGGCCGGCGTCAACGTCTCCATCAACACCGACGGCCTCAGCGGCACGACCGCCCTCAACATCGACGCCGCCAAGACCATGCGCTTCGGCGGATTCACCGAACAACAGGCGCTCCAGACCATCACCATCAACCCGGCGAGAGAGCTCGGAATCGACAAGCGAACCGGAAGCATCGACGTCGGCAAGGACGCCGACATCGCAATCTGGGACGGCCACCCGCTCAGCGTGTACTCCAAGTGCGACCTCACCATGATCGAGGGCAAGGTCTACTTCCAGCGTCGCGACGCCTTCGGCATCGATGGTGCCTCGATCACCAAGGCCGTACTCGACCGCAAGGTCAACGCCGCCGAGAACACGAGCCTGCCCAAGTCGTCCAATATCTACGCCATCGTCGGAGCCACGATCCACCCGGTCGTTGGGGCCGACATCCAGGGCGGAACCGTCGTCGTCAAAGACGGCAAGATTCTGTCCGTCGGCAAGTCGGTCGATATCCCCCACGGCGCGTCGGTCATTCAAGGTCGCGGTCTGCACGTCTATCCTGGCTTCTTCGACGGCCAATCCTCGATCGGCCTCAAAGAGATCAGCCCGATTCCCGTCATGAACGACAACCGCGAGTTCGGCACCTTCAACCCCGACCTCGACGCGCTCACCGCCGAATGGGTGGAAAGCGCCCACTTCGGCCCCGCCAAATTCAACGGCGTGACTAACGTGTTCTCGGCCCCGACCGGGGGAAGCATTTCCGGCCAGGGCGCGGTGATCAACACCGACGGCTACACCACCGAACAACTCGGCGTCGAACGCAAAGCTGGCCTCGTCGTCAACATGGCGGGCGGACGCGGACGTCCGAACTTCGACATGTGCGACATGGTCGACACGTCGATCCTCTTCGGCGGGCGCGGGGAGACCCCACAGATGGATGGCCGCGTCGGCGACGCTGATCTTTCGCTCAACCAACTCGAGGAATATTACGACTTCCTCGGTGGCCGCATGCCGTTCCAAGACGGCGGCGATGTCTTCGCCCAGGGCGGAAGCAACAGCGCCCTCGACAGCTACTTCGACAAAGCGTCGAAGTACATGGACGCCCGCAAAGCCGACCCGAACATGCCGATCGACCTCGAAATGGAGGCGATGATCCCCTATCTCAAAGGTGAAAAGACCGTCGTTCT
Source organism: Armatimonadota bacterium (assembly GCA_016125185.1). Taxonomy (NCBI): domain Bacteria; kingdom Bacillati; phylum Armatimonadota; species Armatimonadota bacterium. Next base: position 109,128 of record WGMG01000009.1, read on the forward strand.
GTCGGCCCACTCGGCCAGCCAGATTCGCGACGCCGTCGCCTTCGCCCAAAAGTTCAAGCTCAAAGCCGCGATCTCTGATGGCTCCGAAGCTTGGCGCGAAGCCGCTCTGCTCGCCAAGGCCCGCATCCCCGTCATCCTCGCTCCCGCCGGTGCCAGCACCCTCGGCGCGAACAACACGGACCGAGCCTACGACCCCTACGACACGCCCTACGTGAAGGCGGGCCTCTTGGCCAAAGCCGGAGTCAAAATCTGCTTCCAAAGCGGCGACGGTTCGGAAACGATGATGCTCCCGTTCAAAGTCGGCGAGCACTGTGCCTATGGCCTTTCGCGGGAAGACGCCCTCAAGGCTCTGACCATCAATCCGGCGCAAATCTTCGGCGTAGCCGACAAACTCGGCTCCATCGAGCCGGGCAAGATCGGCAACCTGATCGTAACCGACGGCGACCCATTTGAGCTCACGACGACGATGCGCTACGTGTTCATCGATGGCCAGCCGCGCAGGCTCGAAAGCAAGCACACCATGCTCCGCGACAAATACCTCCAGCGCCTGAAATAGCCCAAACTCCGTCTCCCATTTCTTGAAATGGGAGACGGAGGGTCCGGTGAAACGGCAAAAGGCTTTCCGCTCCTTTGGGAGTGCTCATTTGAACTGTCTGTAGACCCCGCCGAGCTTGCGAGGGAAATGGAGCGGAATCGGGGCGAAGCCTGCTTCGCTGAAGCGAACTACGCAATCCCAGCGCAAAAGCCAGTGAGGGCACGACGAACCAGCCCACCCGGTAAACTCCACCCCATGAAACGCGAGGCCAGGCCGATCCCCCTAGGTCTCGTTTTTCTCTTCGCCTGCCTCCCCCTCATGGGCTGGTGGATGACCGGCCTCTTCGACATCGACGAAGGCTTCTACGGTGCCGTCGTCTCCGAGATGAACCGTCGCCACGAGTGGATCACCCCGTTCTACAACGGCAACCCTTGGTTCGAAAAGCCGATCCTCCTCTACTGGCTCGCCAAGCCCTGCATCGCCCTCTTCGGCGTTGATTTCGGGCCCCGTCTGCCGTCCGTCCTTTGCACCATCGCCCTCTTCGCTGTCTGCGCGTTCTTCGTCAAGAAACGCTACGGCGAGCGCACCCAAGCCCTGACCGTCTTCTGCCTCGGCTCCAGCATCCTCGTCATCGCCCTCGGACGACTGATGATGACCGATGCGCCGCTCAACCTTTGCCTCACCACCGCCTTTCTCACCTTCTACGAATCTCTCGTCGGCGACCGTCGCTGGCGACTCCTGACAGCATTCTGTATTGGCCTGGGAGTCCTTGCCAAGGGCCCCGTCGCGATCGCCCTCTTCGTCTTCGTCGCGGGCGTCTCGCTTTGGCGCGACCCCTCCCTGCGAACCCAAATACGAGGCTATTGGCTCGCCGGCACCGCCATTCTCTTTGCCACCGTCGCCCTTTGGTACGTGCCCTGCTACCTCGCCAACGGTCAAGAATTCATCCAGAAATTCCTCATCGAGCAGAACGTCGGACGATTCCTTGGCGGCGACAAGGCTCACTCCCTTGGCCTCCTAGGGTTGCCCTTCTATATCCCCTTCGTCCTCATCGCCGTCTGCCCGTGGGGCTGGATCGAGTGGCGCGCCGTCCTTCCCCAGAACCGCGACGACTCGTTCTCCCGCTTCCTGTTCGTCTGGGCCGCAACCATCTTCGTCTTCTTCACCGCCAGCAACGCCAAGCTCCCGCACTACATCTTGCCGATGATCCCGCCGCTGGCCATGCTCGCCGCCAAGAAGATGGCCACCAACCCCCGAGTCAACTGGTCCCCCATCTGGATCATGGGCATCTCGATGCTACTGACCCTCGGCATCATCGACCCCGCGCAGCGGATTTGGTACGCGAAGTCTGGCCAGCAGGAAGCTCAATACCTCGCCCGTAAGCATCCGGAAATCGAGGTTCTCTACCAACTCGGCCGCCAAGACAAAGCGCTGATGACCGGCACCACCCGTCTGCAGGAAACCAGCCTCCCATCGCTCCTGATGTATCTCAACCACGATGTGATCGAGACCGACAACAAGGACGACCTCATCGACCAACACCCGAAAATCGTCTACAGTGGCTCCGCCCACGTTCCCCCGATCCGCGCCCGCATCTTCTTCACCCGCCGCTCCCGACTAGCCGAATTGCCAACCCTCTCCCCAATCGAAGAAACGGAGAATTTCGGCGTCTACATGCTCAAGCTTTAGGCATAATCCCCCGACCAGGCCCATTTCCTCTCCTCGTAGGAGAGGACCTTCGCGCGACGACAGGAGCATGCGAAGAGGTGAGGTAGGGAATAGCAACCAACTCCCAACCAAATCAGATAAGCTTGCGACCAAATGAGCCAGGGCCCATTGGCAAACATCGCCAAGCTCGTCGACGCGACGACGCATCGAATCTCCAGTTACGACCGATCCGGTGGAAACGGCGACAACATTCCAATTCCCGCCGGAACGACCGTCACTCTCGCCGAGATGGATCACCCCGGCATCGTCACCCACATCTGGTGTACGTTTCACCACGACGACCCCGACAGCCGCCGCAATCTGATCCTGCGCATGTACTGGGACGACCAAGAGCACCCCAGCGTCGAAGCCCCCATCGGCGAATTCTTCGGCCAAGGCTGGGGCACCTGCTACGTCTATCAGACCCTCCCCCTCGCCGCCACGCCGGTCGAAGGTCGCTCTCTGGTCAGTTATTTCCCGATGCCGTTCCACAAGAACGCCCGCATCACCCTCGAAAACGACTCGGACGTCGACGTCAAGCACTTTTACTACTACGTCGACTACGAAAAGCACCCGTCCATCCCCGATGACGTCGCCTGCTTCCACGCCTGGTACCACCAAGAATCCACCCAACCCGAGGACGGCACTGGCAAGGAAAACGAGTGGGAAGTGTTCGGCAAATTCCAAAACAACCCTAGCGACGCCAACAACTACGTCTTCTGTGAACTGGAGGGGCACGGCCACTTTGTCGGCGTCAACTACTTCATCCAAAGCGACACCCCGATCTGGTACGGCGAAGGCGACGACATGTTCCTCGTCGACGGCGAGCCCTGGCCCGGCTCCGCCCATGGGACAGGCACGGAAGACTACTTCAACCAGTCCTGGTGCCCCGACGAGGTCTTCATCCACCCCTACTTCGGCACCGCCCGCGCCCCCGGAAAAGGCAACGACTCGCCTCGCTACGGCTGGCTCGGACGCACCCACGTCTATCGCTTCCACTTCGAAGACCCGATCCGGTTCAAAAAATCCCTCCGCGCCAGCATCGAGCACGGCCACGCCAACTGCCTCGCCCTTGACCTGTGTAGCGTCGCCTACTGGTACCAAACCCTGCCATCCAAACCGTTCCCACCCCTCCCAACCCGCGAAGAACGCAAACCCAAACCCGAATTCGGAGCCGTCGACATGCACCGCCTCCGTTGCAAAGCCCGCGGAACGGATTAGGATCGCGATGGGCCCTTCTCCCTTTTCTCGAAAAGGGGGAAGGGTTGGGATGGGGGTCCAATCAAAGTCCGAATCGACCGAGGTTCAAGGTGCGAGGCGACCCAATTTCCCTCTCCCATTTCTTGAATTGAAGGGTCCGCAGTTGTAACTGCCCCGAGCAAGCAAGGAAAGCCCGCGACTGCTACCTCAATGCCGAGGCACGGTGATTAATCCCGAATTTGTGAGCAGAGGTTCTGAGGTTCAAAAGTCATCATAGCGCCTCCAAAGGACCCACCGACATCCCGCTCACAAGGAATCCCATCCCTAAGGCAGTCTCCACCGACAGCCAAGCCCTGACATAACATCGGCGCACTTACGAAAGCTAGCAGACGTAGGGCTGAAAGCCCGTTTCAAATTAGCCCAGCCCGCCAGGGCTGGGTAAAGCCAAATGAGACAAAGTCCAAGGAGTCCCGAGCGTCGGGACGACCCCGCCATTATGGCGGCCGATCCATGGGTCGCGCTCCCATGTCTCAAAGTGTACGTCCGCAGTTGGTACTGCGACAAAGGCAGGGTCAAAGGCCTCCAAACTCCGACCAGTGAAGGCTCCTCCACTCATGGGGAGGTGTCTTCCGCCCAAGGCGGAAGACGGAGGAGTTAACTCAAGCAGTAAAATCACGCCCATGAAAGCCAAGAACGTGCAACTCACTGTGGCTTTCGCGTTGTTAGGCATCGTTTTGGTTGCCCTGCTAATGCCCAAGCATAGGCAACTCGATCCCCGATGGAATCAGTACGCGACGTTCTTGCGTGAGGCTGATACGGTCCAGACGGTAGCCACAACATTTGATTTCTTTCCCTTCGATAATCCTCCGACCAACATCGAAAAGTATCTCTCTGAGAAAGAACCTGGAGGACGTCACAAGGTTCAAATCTGCGACGCCAAGATGCGCGAAAGAATCCTATCGTGCATTGCGCAGATCACGACTCAGCAAGACATGGCGTCATCGTGTTTTTGCCCCCATCACTTCGTGATTGCGACGAAAGGAAGCCAACGCGTGGTCCTCAGCATTTGTTTTTTCTGCCAGAGTTGCCTGACGGGCGGAAGCATTCAAGTCCAAGATAGCATCTCAAAAAGCGGAATCCACGATACGGCCGAAGCCTTCGGTATCGATCTAGCATCGGACCTGGGGGATAAGCGTTGCTTCATCAACGATGGAGTGAGCGGCAAACTACCCGAGTAACGCAACCAACCGCAAAAACCCCACCATATTCACCCTGAAACAAGGTCCCAATTTCCTCAGACCCCCGGTCTGAATCCCGCTCAAAAGCCTTCAAACTTCGCCGCCAAAGGGCTATCACTAGGGTGTCGACTACCAATCGACAACGGATCGCACTATGACGAACGAACAACTCGAATGGCGAATTCAGACCTTGGAAACCGGGTTCCAGGGGATTCTGCATCGACTGACCGCCCTCGAAGATGCCGCCAAACCAGGACCGGCGCCCGCCCGATACATCCCGATCACCCCACCTCCGGTTATGACGCCCGAACCGCCCCGACCGGCCCCCAAAACCCAGTTCGACCTTCCCAAGCACATCTTGCCCGAACCGAAGGTCGATACGCCTTACCAACACCCTCGTCCCCACTCCGCCCCAACCGACCCCGACGAACTCGAATACAAATTCGGCATCAACGGACTCCTGCGCGGCGGTGCGGCCGTCATCCTCTGCGCCGTCCTCTTCCTCGTTGCTCTCGCCCTCGGACGCGGATGGATCACCCCCACCATGCAGTTCGCTGGCGAAATCCTCCTCTGCCTCGGCTTCATCGCCATCGGCGTCTGGAAGCACGACGAGCGCGAAGACTTCGGCCACCTCATGGTTGGCCTCGGCTCATTCGGACTCTATGCCAGCTTCGCCGGAGCCTACGCCTACAAACACCTCTTCGAAGGCGAGACCCTGGTCTCACTCTACATGCTCCTCAGTCTCGCCAACCTCGGCTACTCCCACTGGCGAGCCTCTAAAACCTTTCTCACCATCGGCCTCATTGGGGGTCTCGTCGCTGCCATCATGCCGATGCACCGCGACAAGGTTCTCCTCGATTTCGCCCTCCACTTCGCCATTCTCTTGCCCTGTTCCGCCATCATTCTCCGCAATAAGTGGCAACACATGGCGACCTTCATGTGGGTAGTCTCGACCCTCGCCCTCCTGCCCGCCGCGACCTCCAACTTCCATCAGGCCTACCGCGTCGGCGCGATCTACCTCAACTGCGCCATCGCCCTCTTCGTCGGCGGACGACTCTTCAAACCCTCTAAGTTCGACCCGCTCGCCGCAGTTCAATCCGTCATCGTCGTCCTCACCGGATGCCTCGCCGTCGGCATCGACGAAGGCCACAAAGGCTCCGTTCACGCCCTCGTCCTTACCGCCATCGCCGCCGGTGTAGGCTATCTTGTCAGCGTCAGCAAAGAAGCTCGAAACGCCACGTGGCTAGGCGCGCTCATCGTCGCCATGCTCGTCACTCCGCTCGGTTCGACCCAAGAAGTCGCCACCAGCTGGTACGCCGTCGAAGCCCTCGTCCTTGCCGCCGTGGCGCTCCGTGCCAACTCGATTCCCATCGCTGGAGTCGGAATCGCGACCTTCCTCGCGTCCGGTCTCGCCTACGTCTGCTCGCCCGCCCATCAGGACTTTCGCTTCGCGTTCCTCACGCGTCCTTGGGAGCTGTCCCTCCTCGCCGTCTACGTCGCCACGATCGTGACCAATCTGATCTTCGTCCTCAAGCGTTCCACCAAGGACGTTGGCGAGATCACACTATTCTTCGGTGGAGCCCTCATCGTCGGAATCTTCGTCCGCGCCGCCAACGTCGCCCTCGGCTACGGCGCAACGCACCTCAATCCAGTGGATATTTCAGCCATCGCGCTCGCTTTCGCCAGCCTCGGTAGTCTGGGTTTCGCCGTCAAGACCCGTCACCAAGGCATCTTTGGCATCGCCGCGCTCTTCGGCTTCATCTCATGCATCCAGGCCATCCTCTTCGATCCCCTCATGAAGCCGACTTGGGTAAGCCCCATGCTCATCGGCGTGACCGCGATCACCGTCGTCCTCGCCGCCGCCTACGTGGTCCGTACCGACAACGAGGTCAGCGGAAATGGGGCGATTTTCCTCGCCGGGTTGATCCTATCCGCGTTCTTCGTACGGGTGCTCGCCCTCGCGGGGGCCAGCCACCTGCTGAGCCTCGACGACCACACCTACATCTCCTTTGGCATCGCGATCATCAACCTGGTTTGGACACTCATCTCCCTTTTCTCCCGAAGGGCGGGCTATCTTGTGCTTGGCTGGCTCTCGACCATCGCCGCCGCCCTAAACGGCCCTTCAAACCTCACCCTCCATGGCCCCCAATGGCTGGATATCTTCGCCCTCGCCGTCCCCATCGCAGGCACCGCTGCCGTTTATTGGATAACGCCTCGCCCCAACGACGAAGAGGTCGCGCTGTCCGCGATCACCATCATCGCCGAATGGGTCCTGGTCACCTTCCTCATGGTCTACATCCTGACCCTTCCTTCGATCGGCATGGGTGCGATCGCCGCCACCACCGTCTCATGGGTCTCTGTCGCGATGGCCGCCATCGTTTCCGGCTTCATGCTGAAGCGACGACATCTTCGCTATTGGAGCCTCGTCGTCTTCGCCGCCACCGTCGGAAAGGTGTTCCTCGTCGACCTCTCCACCCTCGACTCCTTCATCCGCGTCCTCATGCTCATGCTCCTCGGCTTCGGCATGGTTGGCGGCGGCTACTGGTACATCCTGTGGCGACGCGGTCAAGAAAACCGGGAGAAGGCCGCCTAAAAAAATCGGAACGATCTGCCCCGTACGCGCATTGCCAGTACGGGGCGGCCACGATTATTTTCGCTTCCAGACGCTGTATGTGACACCATCGCCCGGCGTTGATTGCAATTCATTCGGTCGTCCCATTCCTACCGGCCCCATCGCGACCCGCAGAATTTCGCCGTCGAGTTCGTAGATGCCTTCTTGCAGTTTGTTTTTGTTCGGTCCCGACGCCACCAAGTAGTCGATGCGCCCTGGTGCCGGAATCTGGAAGAACACATCCACCATCTTCTGGCCGCCAAATACGACCGTCGTGCGCGAGCCCTCGCAAACCCGGCTTCCGTGGGACAAAAACTGCTTCGGCACCGCCGCCCCGCTGTTCACAATCTCCAGCGCCAGCCACTCGCCGTGCAAAGCCTCCATCTCCGGCGTTACTCGCTCAAAGTCGGCCGGATCACCGGTTGGCAGTTCGGGACTCGGCCCCGGCGGGGTCGGCTCGATCACTGGCGCATCCGACGTCACTCGCCTCAAGGTCTCCAAGGCATGGCCCGTTCCCGGTCGAGAAACAAAATCCTCCGGCCGCGAAGCGCCGGTTAAGCCCAAGCAGATGATCAGTTCGTTCTTCTCCAGCCGGAAAATGCCGTACGACGAATTCCCCGCCTCTGGACCTTCGATGAAGTCGATATCGATCGTGGTCGGCGTCGCCTCCACGTCGATTTCGAATACTCCGAGGTAGTCAGCCTCTGGCGACAATGTGTTAAAGCGATCACCGTTGATGACCAGCTTCGAATGGGTCAGCGCCTCACCCGGAATCGTGTTCCCCTCGACCTGCAGCGTAACGAACACCCACGTTCCCTCCAATGCGTTCAGAGTCTCAACGTAGTGAACGAGCTTGGGCCAACTGGCAAACCCGCCCTGGCGAGCAACGACGAACTGGGCATCGGCTAGTTTTGCCTTGTCGCTGTCGAGCCCCTGCTCGCGAAAAGCCGTAATGGCAACAGAGTCCTGCGACTGGAATTGGGCGAGAAGGGCCTTCGCCTGCCCCTTCAAATGATCGAGATTCGGCCGAGCCGGGAGTTTCTTATTCATGGTTCCTCTATGCTTGTCCTGCGATCTGCCATCAGGTGCACAAAGGGAAAACAGGCCGTCGGCCCGTCAATTTCGTATGATAGGTGGGTTGAACCCTTCCCGCAGATCAGGTGGCTTCCTATGAGCCACCTGATTATAACATAGCCAAACAGCGGTAAATAAACGTCACCAAGAACCAAATTCTCTTCTTGGAAATTTGGAAGGCGGGAGGAGAAAATCCACCCATTTGGATTGCGAAAACCTGTTTTCGCTTTGGTCAGCGAAGCCTGCTTCGCTGAATGGGAGAGAGGAAGGAACGAACCGGGTGAGTCGCTTCCCCAAGTTAGCCTAGAGCTTCCGCCAAAAAGCCTAAAAAGACCACACCATCTTCAAGGTCACCGACCGTTGCGTCGTCGGACTATTCGGATCACCCAACAACACGAACATGTCGTTCCCCTTCCGCGTCCGATGACCGTACGAGAAGTACACGTTGGTCTTGCTGCCCTGGCTCACCATGCGACCCCCGAAGCTTTGCAACGGGTCGATGCGATACGTCCCCGTCAGGATCGTTTGTGTCTGACTGTCGGAACCCAGCCGCAGATCGCCAAAACTCAGATCGAAAGAGAGCTGTTTGTTGGCCGCAAAGCCCTGGTTCAGCGCGGTAAACCGATACGGCATATCCTGCCTCCGCCCAAAGTCCACGCTCAAACTCCCTTTGCTCAAAAGGCTCTTTTGGTTCCACAAAACCTTGCCCGAGAGCGATCGATCCGCGTACTTCTCGCGACTGCCGAGCGTTAGGTCGACCCCATATCCCATACCGTTGCGCATATCGAACTCGCTTCCGGCATAGATATACCGATGAAAGAACGAACCATCACAGTGGTTAAAGCTACTACCACTCAGGTAGAAATTTCGCTTTTCCACCGCTCCGTGATCGTAAACGTTGAACGTATTCAAATTCATTCCCACACCTTGTGTATTTGTTTCGTCCACCAATCCCAACGGATTATCGAACCCCGCATCAGTCTTGACAACATACAAGTTCCCGTTCAATTGGCCCTTTCCGGCATATGTATTAACGTTTGCAAATAAGCTTTGACCATGCTGTCCATTCCCTAGCCAAGCCTGCGTCGCGTTGGAAAAGAATCGGACGTTACGCATTCCCTTCGCCCAACCATAATAGGCGCGAACCTGCGCCACTTCGCCCTCCGAACCCGTCTGGTGACTGCTCAAGAAAGTCCCGCCCATGCCTGAATACTGCCCAAACTGCTGATCGAATGTCGCCACATTCGCACTCTGCTTGTCCCCAATCGAAGACGAAGTGGAAAGCAAACCTAGAGTCGTGGGACCGTTCTTACCTGCCACCTTCAACCCAAAATCAACGTCCGCGATTCGCTGCGAATAGAACAGGAAGGAGTCGTCGATCACACCTCCACCCTCGGCAAAGAACGGCCTTCGGTCGGGCACATACTTCTCCGTGTACGAAAAACTAATGTCCTGAACCGCCCCCTCGACGGTCTGAAAGTCCGGCTTGACCGTCGCAACTCCCGTAATCGACGTCGTCAGCGGATACTTCACATCCATGCCAAAACGTGCCGAAGTTCCCTGTCCCGTCGTCGCGAGCATATAGGGCGATACCGTCGGCTTAGGCGCATAGTACGGAGGATTGATATCGTCAAAGTCGGTGGCATATTGCGCAATGCTGCCGGTATCGCTCTGCGGCGGCATATACGGCCAGCATGTAAAGTTCGATTCGTCTGGCTTGCGTCGCGCCACGAACATTCCAAACGAGTGCGCCCCTTTCGGATAATGCAAGAGTCGAAAGGGAATCGACATCTCGGCGATCCAGCCGTCGTCGCATCGGCTCGTCGCCGCGTGCCAGTCGCCCTGCCACGCCTGATTGTCCGCCACGCCGCCTTCCATCTCCTGAAGTTGGGTTCCAATCGCGTTGACCCAAAAGGCGCTTGAGTCGTGATGGAGAGATTGACTGTCAATAACAACGACCACTCTCTCGTCCTGATTCAGGTTGCCGTTTCGCTGGGTCTCCTTTGCCAGGATCGTGGCAGGATTTCGGTCCGTGCAGTGGAAAGCGAAGTATAGATTCTCCTTGTCCGCGCACATCCAAACCTCGGTCTGGTCCATCACCGGGTCGTTACTTAAGAGCCGGAAAAACCCTTTCCCGTGCGTCGCCGCCTTCCAGCACGCGTCGTCCAATTTGCCATCGATCTTCGGTGCCTGGTTGGTGTGGGCCAACTTCATCCGCCCTCGGTGCCATTGCCCTGCGGGAGGCGATGGCCGCCCGATCTGCGCGCTAATATCCGCTTGCCCGAAGGCGTTCGCCGCCCCCAGGGCGGCGAACAAGAGGAGGATGAGTCTAGATCGTCGCATCCGTATCGCCCTTCGAGTCCTTCTTCAGGTTCTTCTCCATTTCCTTTTGGGCTTTTTCCATCGCTTTGCGAGCGGCTTCCATGGCTTTGCGAGTGATCGCTTCGATGTCGATCTTGATATCCTTTTGATCCCGCATCTGCGCCTTCATGTCCTTTTGAGCTCGCTCGACTTCCTTCATCGCTTCGGCCATGGCCTTTTGCGCTTCTTTCATCGCGTCGCGGGTCATGGCGGCAATGTCGGCATCACTCATTCGCTTGCCATCCATCTCGAGCTTGATCTGGCCCTTGGCCTTCTCAACTTCCTTCTTGGCCTCTTCGATGGCTTTCTGGGCTTCCTTCATGGCATCGCGGATCGCTGACTTCACGTCGTCGCCGCTCAGCCTCTTGCCGTCCTGGTCGATCTCGATATCATCCCCGATATGCTCCATCGACTTGGCTGCGATCGACATGGCCGACTCAATGGTCTTGCTCAGATCCTGGCCGAGATCGCCGTCCGAGTCGATATCAATGTCGAGATTCAGGTCGCCGCCAGTATCGAACCGCTTCTCCGTCTTACCTTGGCTCAGGTTGATCGACCCGGTATCGACATTCAGCTTAAGGTTCGTTCCGCCCGATCCGACTCGAATGGTCTGATGCGCGCCGAGGCCCTTCTTCTTGTCGCTCGACTCGCCCGACACCTCGATATTTCCAATCCCAACCTGAGCATCTACACTTGCGTTACCCTTCAGGTCCAGCGAAATCTGGCCGACCCCAACGTCCAACTTGGAATCGCTGGACGGCGTCTTGGCAAGTTTCGCGTCGATCTCGCCCGCGCCGACGTTCATGTCCACAAACCGATCGCTGGACAGATTAACGGTCTCAAGCTGACCGGCGTCGACCTTCGACTTCAGTGACCGATAATCGCCTTCGATATGGACGGTGCCCGCATCGAGTTCAATGTCGGCGTCTAGCCCTCGCGGAACCGTAATTTCGATCTTGATCTTCAGGTTGTGATTCTTCTTCGTCGAATTCGAGAAGAACTTCGGTCGGTCATTCGGCAACTCTTCGACAACAAGGTCGTCGCCCGAGCGCTTCGCTTGAATCCAGTGGCTGTCCAGCCACTTTCGCTCGTCGGCATCAACCGGCTTGCTGACTTCCTTGGTGATCTCGGCCGTCAGGTTAGACGTCGCGCCGCTCTTGATGACGACCTCGCCAAGGGTCAGGTTCACCCGGAGTCGATGCGCTCCTCCCGCGGTGACGTTGAGGACCGAATGGTTCGTCTCACGGTCGTCGGAGGTGGGAAGCGCATATTGATGGTCAGAGGAGTCGCTGGCGATCTGGGCTCGGGCAATCGAGAGCCCGGCCAAGCCAACCGTGGCGAGTCCGATGATGAATGCTGTGGATTTGGTCATTTGTCTAATCTCCTTCTCTGGTCAAATCGTTAATTTCGGGCAAAGCGGTAGCTAAGGGGTCAATGCCCTGGGTTGTTTTTGAGTTGGTTCAGGCTAAGCTACTTTTTGCCCTTATCCTCGGAACCTTTGGCGTCCTTCGAGTCTTTCGAAACCTTGTCCGGTTTTGGCTTTGGCTTCGCCCCGTCGGCGGTCGCGTCATTCGGAATCTTGATGTCGATGTTGAGGTTCTTGGTGAAATCGCCCACCATCTTCAACGACATATCCGCGATCCCCTTGGCGAACTTCATCGAGGCCTTGGCGATCGCCTTCTGATCGACACCCATCTTCGCGTTGTCGATCTCCTTTTGGGCTTCTCGAATCTGCTTCTCCGCATCCTTTTGGGCGGCCTCGATCTGCTGGCGAACCTCGGGGTTAGCATTCGTCTTCGCTTCCGCGAACGACTGGCGCATTTCCCTCATCGCCGATTGAACATCGGCGCTGGCGTGGGCGATATCGTCGTCGTCCATCGAGATCGTGTGCCCCTGGCCATCCGAAATCCGCATGGAATTGCGATGTCCGTCGCCAGAAGTCGTCATGCTGACCGAACCGTTCGTCTTCGAATTCGTCGATGTTGAGATATTGGGACCAGTGCTGGCTTGAAGCGAAGCTGGTTCGTGAGGATTCACAGGCGTTACGGGCGGAGCCGTAGACGTTTCCGTACGGTGATCAACGATCTGAGGATCGTTGACCGAAGCAGTCGGTGGGTTCACCTCATCAGACCCTTTCCAGTCCACCGTCCCGACCGAAGAGTCGAAATCTTTATTGAGAGTTTCGTCCGCTGGCTGAACCGGCGTCTTCGATTCCATATTGTCGGCGACAGGCATCATGATCGGGACGATCTGCCGGAACGGCATCACAAAACCGGCCGCAAAAACCCCCGACAGCAACGGGCCGATCACAATCGTCCGCTTCCAACCTCGGATAGGACCGCGAGGAGTCCGTTCACTGAGGATGGCTCGCAGACGACCCTTCAGTCGTGGGCTTCGCGCCATCGTCACCGCTGGCAATCGCCCCGCCTGCGGTCGAAGCGACTTGGCTACTTCGAGAATCCGCTCCGCGTACTCGGGAGCGTCAAAACCTTGGGCCAACACCAAGTCGTCGGCGGCCCGCTCGCTATCCTGCTCGAATAGCGCACGAAGCGCCCAGACGAGCGGATTGAACCAATACACCGCGCTCACGGCCCGGAAGCCAATCGACGTCGCCCAATCTCGGCGACGAATGTGCGCGTCTTCGTGCAGAACGACCGACCGGAACTGCGCCTCCGCCCAAGATTCCGATTCGTGCGGAAGTGCGATTCGCGGGTTCGTCACGCCCCACGTCATCGGTGGTTCGCCTTCTGGGCAAAGAAAGATGCGTCGTGCCCGCGCCGTCAGACCCTTGACCCGTTCAACCAAGGCGTGGGGTGCCGGTTCGAGACCGCGCTCGACCCTTCGAAATCGAGCAAGGACTACGGCAACTCGAACCAGCAGAAGAGCCGCAATCACGACCCAACACCAACCCCATCCTAGAGAAATCCCGGCGCTAGCCGGGAGTTCGCTTGTAGAGGTCAAAGACGGATTCACCAGGACTTCGGTTTTGCCAATCGCGATTGGAAGGCGAGGTAGAAGCGCCATCGCCAGCGGCAATACCGCCAACGCAACCATCGTAATAGCGAGCACCTTCGCCCGGGCTTGGGCCGACGAACGAATGAGTGCGAATCGGACGATCAGCCCCAGACTGGCGAGGATGACGGACCGAACGGCGAGTTCAACAACGAACGCGTTCATGATGGCTTTTGGCTCCTTTTAGCTTCTAAGATCAGCTTAGCTAACTGATCCAACTCTTCGTTCGAAATATTGGTTTCCGCATCGGAAAGGAATGTGCGGACAACACCCTCGATCCTTCCCCCAAAGAAGGTATCGACCACTTTGTGGACCGCGCTCTTAGCGGCATCTTGAGTGGATTCGGCGGCGCTGTACAGGTATCGCTTGCCGTCTTCCTGGTGGAGGGCAATGCCCTTCTCCACCAGGATTCCAAGCGTGGATCGGACAGAGGAATACGACGGCGGGTTCTCCATCTCATCGCAAACTTCCTGAACGCTCGCCCTGCCCAGCCGGTGGAGAATATCAAGAATCTCCCGCTCGCGGCGGCTGAGTCCCGACCCGAGCATCCTAGGCATGCGCACGCTCCGAAAATTGTAACATGCTGAAAGATTAGCACATGTTTCCATGAGATGTGTTAAGAAAGTGCGAAATTTTCCGCACTTTGGTTGCAGGTCGTGGAAAAAGTCCCGCTTTGAACCTAAAAAGCTACGGCCTTCACACTCCTATAAGATTCACCAACGCCTCCTCTTCCTTCCCAAAGATTGGGAAGGTGGCGCGCCGAATGGCAGACCCGGAAGGGTCGTGCCGCGGACGGCGCGACGGAAGGGATGAACCTCGCACTCGCCCTGTCTAACCCGTACTCTGCATCGCCGCCGCAATGCCGGCAATCGACTGAAGCATCGCCTCGCGCCAAGTCCCCTGCTTGTCCTCGTCCGACAAGTGCTCCCACCGATCCATCAGATGGATTTGCAGTTTGTTGATCGGCAACGTCAGGGGGTTGCGGAACGCCACCGTCTGACGAATCACGCGCGAATTCTCCAGCAAGTCTTTCTCGCCCGTCACCGCCAAGAGCGACGACCGCGTCAGCTCAAACTCCTCACGAATCGTGTTCCAAATCGACTGGTCTTCGGCTCGCGAAGCATACAGCGCGGCGGTCTCCATGTGCGCCCGCACCAATTCCAACTGCGCATTGTCGATGACGGTTCGGAAGAACGGCCATTCGCGATACATCGTCTTCAGCGTCTCCTCGCCACCCTCGGCCAGGAACGACGACAGCGCCGTTCCGACCCCGTACCAACCCACCAGCAATGCTCGGCTCTGCACCCAGGCGAAGTTCCACGGAATTGCGCGCAGACCCTCGACCCCTTCCGCCGCCGACCCAGGTCGATACACCGGCCGCGAGGCGATCGGCAAAAGGCTGATGTGATCGATCGGCGTCGCCTGCGTATAGAAGTCCCAAAATCCGTCGGTTTCGTAAACCAGCTTCCTGTACGCCGCCCGCGAGTCGTCGCCCAGACGATTCATCACCGTCTCGTATTCGGCGTCAAAGTCTCGCGCGTTCGGTTCGGCAGTGGCCAGCAAGCAAGCCGATACGATCTGCTCTAGGTGTCGATGCGCAATCGCCGGCAACGAATACCGGAATGAGATCACCTCGCCCTGCTCGGTGAACCGAATCTGGCCGTTGAACGCCCCTTGCGGTTGGCTCAAAATCGCTTGCGACGCGCGACCGCCGCCGCGACCAACCGTTCCTCCCCTGCCATGGAAGAGTCGAATCGGGATGCCGGTCTCCTTCGAGACCCCTGCGATGTCCCGCATCGCCGACTGAAGCGCCCAGTTCGCCGCCAGGTAGCCGCCATCCTTACTACTGTCGCTGTACCCCAGCATCACCTCTTGGTAGCCGATAGTGTCGAGGTACTTGCGGTAAACCGGCAACGCGAAAAGCTGACGAAGGAGCGGCCCGCAATGCTGGAGGTCGTCGACCGTCTCGAAGAGCGGCACGATGTTTGGCCGGTTAGCGAGCGAGCCTTCCTCTTTCAGGAAGAGCATCACCTCAAGCATGTCGCTGACGGACGTCGACATCGACGTGATGTACGTGCCCATGCTCGGCTCTTGCGCCATCAGCGCGATCGGCCCGAGCACCATCGCCAACGCCTCGGAATCTGCGATTCGAACCAGCGGGCGCGGATTCGCGATTTCGGCGGCCAAAATGGCCACCCGCTCGTCCTCAGACAAAGCGCTGTAAGCCTCGGGCGAATCCAAAATGCCGGCCTGAGCCAGCAGGTATCCCATCGCGCGCTCGTGAACTTTCGAGTGTTGGCGCAAGTCAATATTGGCCAGGTGCCGCCCAAACACGCTCAGGCGACGCAAGGTGTCCTGGATGCTGCTTCGGAACGACAGATGCTTCCCTTCTGTGCTGGCGATGGACGACTGGATGGTCGCCAATGCTTGTTCAACACCCGCCAGGTTCGACTCCTCGCCAAGGTAGCCGATGAGGCCGAGCAACAAAAGCACGTACGGTTCTTGGGCGTAGCGGTCCCGCTCAAACTGCTGGAGATACTGATCGAAAGCCTGAATCTCCTCCTTCACCGCGCCGGACTCGCCGACGAACTTGGTCGACTGCGTAAATTCCCACCGCAGTTTCTCTACCTCGCCGCGATGCCTCGGTACCACCATGTTTCGCATCGTCTGCGAGGCGTCGGCCGTTGCCGCCGCCGTCACGTTTGGGTTGCCGTCCCGGTCTCCACCGATCCACGAATGGTAGCGAATGATATTCGGCACCGTTATTCGCTCACCCGTCACCTCTTCGACCGCGTCCTCAATGTCGCGATAAAGCCACGGCACCACCTCGTAGATGGTTCGATCGAAGAAGTACAGTGCGTTGCGAACCTCCTCCTCGACCGTCAGCCGCTGGGAGCGCATCTCGTCCGTGTGCCAAAGCTCCAGCACCACGTTTTCAAGGGCGACCTCGCTGTCCGAACCCGCATCGAGGGGCGCGTTTAGATCGTTGGATCCACCCCGCTCCGCCAGCAAGTGCGAAACCTCGCGCAGTTTGTCCAACACGACCTTTCGCTTGGCTTCGGTCGGATGAGCGGTCAGGGTCGGCGCAATCCAAAGCCGATTGATCGACTCCAAAAGCTTCTCTTTACCGTGCCGGTCGTAAACCTTTCGGACGGTTTCGCGGATCGACTCTCGCCGCTCCCCGTTCTGGGTGCGGGCACGATTGACGCGAACGATCTCCTTCTGCTCCGCCGAGTTAATGAGTTGGAACAGCATCGTGAACGCCTTGCCAAGCTCTCGCAAGCCTTCGGCGGTCTGAAGTTCGGCGCAATCGATGTCCGCGATCTTTGAATCCGGTTCGTGAACCAGCTTTCGCGCCGATTCCAAAATCCAGGGTCCTTCCTGCTCGCGTAGGACCTTACCCAGCACTCGATCCAGCAAGCGGATGTCGTCGCTCAGCTCTTTCGACAAGCCGTACGACTCGGGATCAAGACCAAGAAATGCTTCGGAAATCACGGTCTCGGCATCATCTCGTCCGCGTTCGCAATGTTAAACGTCACGACCGCGAGACTGGTCGCCACCTGCTTCAGGTACTCGGGAATCGCCTGGTCGTAGCGGTCGAACTGGGTGTGCCAGATGTGTAGGTACTGCTGGGTGCCCGCCTTACCCATGAAGAATGAAGGAACACCCTTCGCCCAGAACGAAGCCTGGTCACTGCCGCCGCTGGCATCGTACTTCTCCACCGGGCTGAACTTCATCGGCATATCGGGGAACGCCTTCGTCATTGCATCGAACGAGTCGGCAAAGAACGGTGCCCACTTGGCGAGACCCGAGACGCCATTTTCGTAGTTCGAGCCACCGTCATCGACGATGCAAGCGCTGACTTTCGAAATCTCGTCCGCGTGTTGCTTCACGTACTCGGTCGATCCCAGCAGGCCCTCTTCTTCACCCGAGAAAAGGATGAAGCGGATGGTTCGTTTCGGCTTTAGACCACTTTTCATGATCAGTCGCGCGGCTTCGAGCGTAGATGAGGAGCCGGTCCCGTTGTCGTTCGCACCCTGCGAACCCGGCGAATTCCAGGAATCGAGGTGCCCGCCGACCACCACAATCTCGTCGGGATGCTCGGTGCCCTTGATCTCGGCCACGACGTTATGAACCTCGATCGGTCCCTTGATCCATCGGTTATCGATGTTGAACTCTGCGACGGTCTTTTTGCCCGCCTTCACGTTCTCGGCCAGCATCTCCCAGTTATCGTGTCGAATCTGAACCTCAATCGTTGTAGGGTGCTTTTCGTAAGTCTTATCCTTCCAGGTTCCGTGCGTCCACACGTTCTCGCCCGGGCAACCGTAGACGAATCCGAGCGCGCCGGCGTCGATGATGGCTTGGCGTGTCTCCTTATCTTCGGTCGAGGTATTGGGTCCTCGCATGGTCACTTTGGCGTCGTCGAGAATCCAGGCACCCTTGATCTGGCTTTTGACCTCAGCGAACTCGTCCATGTTGTGAGGAACCATCACCACCGGCCCTTTCTCCGGCCCCTTTGTGCCCGGCATCCAGCAATTCGTGGAGAAAACGATGTCGGCCACCGACGGCTCCAGCATGCGCGCCGAGTTATTGGGGCCTCGCTCGAACCCGACCGGAACATCCGCCCATATCTCTAAGTGCGCATTCTTGAATCCAAACGACTGGAACTTCTTCAGCGCCCACTGCTCGGCCTTCTGCAATTGCGGCGAACCCGTCGGCCTCGCGCCGATGTTGAAGCACAGCTCTTTGAGGTTGAGCATCACGCGATTGTCTTCTTTACTGAGATCGATGATCTGTTGAGCGGGCGTCGGGCCCGCGATGTGCGAGAGAAGGACCAAAGAGAGCGCAAGCATATGGCTCTAATATATCCGAGTCTGTAGTTTGCCGTCGGCAGTCTGGGGACATTCTAACTATTTGCCACTCCCACACGTCCGCAACATTCCCTGCCCTTCCATCAGCTGGCACACGCGCTTGGCATAAGGGTGAGCGCGTGGGAGGGGTTTAACTCCCAATTAAAGACTAATTCATCAACCGCGCCAACAAGAAGTTAGTGACGTAGACCAGCACCATGCTAATGACGACCGTATTCGTAGTTGCCCGACCGACGCCGACCGCGCCGTTCTTCGTCCGCATGCCTTGTTGACACGCCACCAGCGCCACGATCAACCCAAAGACCGGCGTTTTGTAGAGGCCGCCCAGCAAGTCCGACGTATGCGTGAATTGGTTGATGGAGGTCAGGTATTCGCCGCTGGGCACGCCCTCGTTGGTCGCCACCAGCCACCCGCCAAACGAGCCCGCCCACATGCAGGTGAGCCCCAAAATCGGAAGCATGAGGATCGACGCCACCACGCGCGGCACCACGAGGTAGTTGGTTGGGTGGACGCTCAGCATTTTCAGCGCGTCGATCTGCTCGGTGACCGCCATCGTTCCGATCTGCGCCGCCATCGCCGAGCCGCATCGCGCCGACACCATGATGCCCGCCAGCACCGGCCCAATCTCGCGCGTCATTGAGAGCGCAACCGTAGCCCCAACGAACGTCGTCGCGCCGTATTTCAGTAGGAACGTGCTGATGTACAGCGACAGAACCGCGCCGCTAAAAAAGCCGGTCAGGGCCACGATCGGCACCGAATTGACCCCCACGAACGCCATCTGACTGAGGGTTTCACGGAATTCGAATCGGCTCGTGAAAATCCGCTTCAGCGCGTCGACGAGCAGAATCGTGATCTCGCCCACGAACGCGAAGAACGAGTCGAACGGCCGGACAATATCCGCTAACAGCCCTTTGTCCGCCCGTGCCATATCGGTAAGGATAGCATTTAGGCGGGGCCGCTAGCCCCACCAATCGAAGTTGACCGGGACGCCGCCCAAGTTCCATTTCTGAGGCTGACGATCCGTCATCCAATCGATCGGCTCGCCGAGGCGAGTGTTGATGGCCGCAATCGAGAAGGCGTCGCGAAGCGCCGACAGTTGGTCGGGTCCGACCGCCTTCTGCTGGGCCGAAACGAACAGTGGCGTGCCGCTCCGCGAAACCAGTTCCAGCCACATCTTGATTTTCTCCCACGGCACATCGGTGGTGATGCCCACGCAGTCGGCATCGGCCCCAAAGAACGCGCCCTCCTGTACCCCGCGAAAGGCGAGCGTGTTGACGCCCATCTTCACGGTTCGCGGCCACTCACGCCCGCTGGTGTCGTCGCCGGTTCGCTGAAGCTCGAACAGCCCCGCCGTCAGGTGCCCAACCGTGTTGCACCCAATGATAAGCGAGTCGCCCGCCGCTCGGCGGATGGTCTGGTAGAAGTCGAGGAGGATTTCAGCCGTGGTGCGGCTTTGGTCGGCGAACGTTCGCCCCTTGCTACCCATGCCGTCGGTGAAGGAAAAGCCCCACTGGCTCGTCACATCGAAGGTCGAATAGTCGTGCTTGATCAGCTCGTAGCCCCAAACGTGGAGGCGATGCACGTCATCGAAGACCTTGCCGAGCACGTCTTTGTTGCTTGGATCGAGCGTGTCCTTGGCCATGAACCACGACTCCGGGTGGGTCTCCGCCGAGTACAGCGGCCGCATCCAGATGCCTGGTCGGCACCCAAGCTCTTTCATCTTATGGGCGAGGTCCGGCATATCGCCAAAGCGCTGGTTTCCGCCGGTCCATTGCCCGCCTGAGGTGCCCGGCGGCAGTTGCCAGCCGTCGTCGATGACGGAAAACGGTCGGTTGGGACTCTCCGAAAGGTCCGAAACCCGCTTCGAATCCTCCAAAATCACCTTCGCTGTGTTGTTGCCGTAGGCGTAGTACCAGTCGTTGGCACCGTACACCGGTTTGTCGGCCAGCCTCGGCTTCGGACACAGCGTCTTGAGGAAGGTGTGCAAGGTCGGATGCGGGTCGCCGCCTTCAAACCGATACACCGTCGCGAGTTCGATCGACCGGCCCGTCAGCAATAACGGACAACTGCCCGACCGAACGTCGAGGATGAGGCGAACCATTTCGACTCCCGCCCGCCAATGGGCGAGGGCTCGGCAACCGGTGTTGACGCCCCAGCAGGTGGTTTGGTGGTCGTGATGCGCGGCGAAGTACCACGGCAGGACGCGGCTGTAGTCGTACTCGCCCCAATGCAGGGTGCCGTAGCTTCGCTCCCAATCGTCGCCCATGACCATCGCGCCCTCGGGGATGCCGTGGTTGTAGGTCGCCTCGATCTGATAGATCGGGTCGTCGGAGGCTTCGAGGGTGATGGTCCCTTTGTCGTCGGTGGTGATGCGGACGCCGTGGCCTTCCCACGTGTCGCCCTTCTTGGCGAGGCCGAAAACGCCCTTCGACGTCGTGACCCAAATTCGATTCGGTTGATCCACGGTCTTTCCCCTTTCCAAGGTACCCGTCGCCGGTAAGCTGGCGGCATGACTTTCCATCGATTCGCCCAGGGCGATTACGAGGTGCTTTTGCTTCAGGCTCAGCCTCCTTTAGCGACCAAGACCGCTGATCTGTTTCCGGATGTCGATCCCGACGAACTGGCCGAAGCGGTGCGGATCGCGCCGGAGAGTTTTGTGAACGGAGGGGAGGAGATTTTCTTTGGGCAGACCATTGCTTTGGTGCGGGGCCATGGCAAAACGATTCTGTTCGATACCGGCGTGCCGGTCGATCATGAGCGGGCGACGCTGCTGAAAAGCCTGGCCGCCGCCGGACTAACGGCGGGGGACATCGACTTGGTGTTCCTGACCCACCGGGACTTGGACCACGTGGGTGGGAACCTGACCGATGGTCGTCCGACCTTCCCCAATGCGCGGTACGCGATGGCGAGGACCGAATACGAGAGCTACAAAGTCGATCCGGTGAGGAACCATTTTCCAACCTATGTCGGGCCGCTGGAGGAGTTGGGTGTGTTCGATGTCGTCGAAGACGATGCGGAGATTGCGCCGGGCGTTCGGCTGGTTTTGACGCCAGGACATCGGCCCGGGGCGGCGAGCGTGCTGGTGGAGGATTCGGTTTTGTTGGCGGCGGACACGTGGCATTGCCCGGCTCAGGTGACGTTCCCGAACTGGACGATCAAGTTTGACTCCGATCCGGAGTTGGCGGTGGCGACTCGTCGGAGCGTCATCGAGCAAGCGGCGACAGAGGGTTGGCAGGTGGCGGTTCCGCACACGTTTCGATTGGGTTTGGGGCGGGTTATGGATGAGAGTGGTCGGATGCGCTGGGTTTCGAGTTTGTAGGCTGGCTGTCGACTATCCCCCGGTTCACTCCGTTCACCGGCCCCTTTGCTAAGGGGCATCTTGGCTTTATCCTCACCACACGGCTAGAACTCCTTGACTAAAGGCTAAAGGCTAAAGGCTTAGAACTACTCCGTCATCCCTGCTTTATCCGACGCCTTGGCGGCTTTCTTCGCCGCTTCATCGGACTCCATTTCCTCGACCGACCGCGTATGCAATCGCGCGGCACCGGTGTTGCCTTCAAACCGGGCCAGGTTCGGCTCCAACGTCAGCGATTTCTCCACCAGCGGGATGGATTCCGTGTACTGAGGCAGCCAGTCCCGCAGAGCCACGAGCATGCGGTCGGCCATCTGCCAGACCTCGTTGGGGTTGCAGACGGCGCCGGTGAGCGGGTCCATCATCATCGCCTGCTTCAGCAGACCGATGTCGCCGCTAACGGCGGCCCCGACCGCCAGCCTCTGCACCGAAACCGACGCCTGGCACACCGCCGCACAGCCCAGCGGAAGGTCGCCCGCCAGCGGCATGTTGATGCCGTTGCCATCCACGTACCCCGGCGCTTCGACGATGCAGTCATCCGGCAGGTTGGAGATGACGCCCTGGTTGCGCACATTGAAGTGCCCGCGGTAGATGCGTCCGGTCTCCAGGGACTCTAAAATATACGACCCGTGCTCCAGGCCGCGGTCCTCGGGGTTGAAGGTGAACGGCTTGTCGGCCAGCCACTTGGGGTACTCGTGCTCGAACCAGTTGCGCCCCTCGGTGCAGACGCGCAGGTAGCCGCCGGTCTCGCCGTTGATCCAACTGGAAAGGTCGATCCACTGCTCGATCTCGTCTGGCCGTTTGCGGTACCACGGCACGTACTCGCTGAGGTGGCCGTTGGACTCGGTGGAGTAGTAGCCGAACCGGCGGAGCATGTCGATGCGGACCTTTTCGGTGCGCGCGTACTCGGGGTGCCGCTCGAAGCCCTCCAGTAGGTACGGCGTCATATCCTGCCCTTGGAACCGCACCTGCACGTACCACGTTTGGTGGTTGATGCCCGCGCACACGATGTCGACGTCTTTGCGCGTGACGACGCCGTCGGGCGGAATCCAGCCATTCTCGCGCGCCAAAAGCTGAATGACGGACGCCAGTTGGCCGTGGCCGCCGATGACGCCGTGGCAGAGGCCGATGGTGGGCACGTCGGTGTACTCGGAGCACGCCCAAGTGAGCATGGCCATGGGGTTGGAATAGTTGAGGAAGAGGGCGTCGGATTCGGCGACGGCTTCGATGTCGGCGCAGAAGTCCAGCAGGACGGGAATGCCGCGCTGGGCGTACATGATTCCGCCCGGGCCGAGGGTGTCGCCCACGCACTGATCCACGCCGTAGGCAAGGGGAATTTCGACGTCGTGGCGGAACGCTTCGAGCCCGCCCACGCGCACGAAGCTAAAGATATACTTGGCGCCGTCGAGGGCGGTTTTTCGGTCGAGGCTGGCGGTGATTTTGGTGGGGAGTCCGCTCTCGCGCACGTCTCGCTCCACCAGTTGCCGAACCATCTCCAGGTTGCGCGCGTCGATGTCGTGGAGGGCGATTTCGATCTCGCGAAGCTCGGGCACGCACAGAATATCGCGGATCATCGTCCGCGTAAACCCAACGCTACCCGCCCCTAATACCGCGATTTTTTGTAACATTTGGTAAGAATATCTGGTGCGTTCGCGTGACGAAGCGTTATCATCTTAGGATTCATGAAAATGAAGTCTTTGAAATTATTTTTTGTGTTGTGGGGAATGTGGATGTATTTTTCCAGCGCCGTGGTCATCACACGGTTTGAGTTTGCGCGGGCGGTGGGCCGTCTGGTGCACTCTCGGCAGCCCCTCCTGATGCGGTTTACCGAAGGAACGTGGTGGATCACGGACCGGGTGTACCACGTGGTCGAGTTTACGATTCTGTCGATGCTGGCGCTGAAGCTTTCGCCTTACCTGCAGAAGCGACCGTTTGCGCTGATCCCGATGGCGTTGCTGATCGGGGCGGCGGACGAGTACCACCAGTTCCTGGTGAACGCCGGGGCGGCGCACACGTACGACGTGCTGATCGACGCGATCGGAGCGGGTGTGGTGCTGTGGGTGTACGTGCGCGGAAGCATTAAGCGAGAGTCGATGACGGCGATCGTGGCTTAAGATTCGGGAAGCCGGACACCTCAAGCCATAACGGATGGCGGTCGGTGATGTCTTTGCCGGATAAGTTTGGGGTAGTCAAAACTAGTCTCCAGATAAAATGTCTCGACAGGGAGGAGGATGGACAAAAAAACACTTTCGGAAGCTGACATCCGCACCAAATTCATTTTGCCCGCCATCCTTGGACCAAACGGCGAAAAGTGGGATAACCGCCATCAAATCCGCGAAGAGGTTCATTTCACGAACGGTCGCGTGATAGTCCGAGGAAAAATGGTCAGGCGTGGCGAGTCGAAGAAAGCCGACTACATTCTCTATTACAAACCGAAGTTAGCATTAGCCGTCGTCGAAGCAAAAGACAATAATCACGAAGTCGGGGCTGGGATGCAACAAGCTCTCCAGTATGCCGAAATCCTCGACATTCCATTTGTGTACAGTTCCAACGGGGATGGGTTCCTGGAGCATGATCGAACCGTAACGGAGGGCTCGGTAACAAGAGAATTAGGTCTTCACGAATTTCCATCCGCCGAAGAACTCTGGGCTCGTTACTGCAAAGCAAAAGGCTTAACGCCCGATCAGGAGGTTGTCACCACTCAGGACTATTACGATGATGGCTCCGGTAAAATCCCCCGCTACTACCAAGCAATTGCGATTAACCGAACCATCGAAGCGGTCGCCAAAGGGCAAGACAGAATCTTGCTGGTGATGGCAACCGGTACCGGTAAGACCTACACTGCCTTTCAGATCATATGGCGACTATGGAAGTCCGGCGCAAAGAAGCGAATCCTGTTCCTAGTTGATCGCAATGTCCTCGCGGACCAAACCAAAACCAATGATTTCAAGCCATTTGGTCAGGCGATGACCAAGGTCACCCATCGTACGGTTGACCCATCGTACGAAATCTACCTCTGTCTGTACCAGGCAGTCACCGGGACCGAAGAAGATCAAAACATCTATAAGCAGTTTAGTCCGGGGTTCTTCGACCTCATCTTTATCGACGAGTGTCACCGTGGCAGTGCCGCCGCCGATGCCTCCTGGCGAAAAGTCCTCGAATACTTCTCATCAGCCACGCAAATTGGGCTAACGGCCACTCCTAAGGAGACCAAAGATGTCTCGAACATCGACTATTTCGGCCAACCGATCTACACGTATTCGCTGAGACAAGGAATTGAAGACGGATTCCTCGCGCCGTACAAAGTGGTCCGAATCGGAATCGACAAAGACCTTGACGGCTGGCGTCCCGAGGCTGGTCAAACCGACAAGTACGGTCGAGAGATCGAAGATCGAGAATATAACGAGCGAGACTATGATCGAAATCTCGTCCTCGAAAAACGAACCGAACTCGTAGCGGCTAAGATCACCGAGTTCCTGAAAGCTACCGGTCGATTCTCAAAAACGATCGTCTTTTGTGAAAACACAGACCATGCCGAACGCATGCGACAAGCTTTGGTGAACGCCAACCCTGACCTCGCCGCGGCTAATAGTCGCTACGTAATGCGGATCACGGGTGATGACAACGAAGGGAAGCGTCAACTCGACAATTTTATTGATCCAGAATCGACCTTTCCCGTCGTTGCCACAACCTCTCAACTCATGTCGACGGGAGTGGATGCCCAAACCTGTAAGTTGATCGTGCTCGATAAGCGGATCGAATCCATGACCGAATTCAAGCAGATCATTGGACGCGGTACGCGGATCAATGAGGATTACGACAAACTCTACTTCACGATCATGGACTTTCGACGGGCAACGTCACTCTTTGCCGATCCCGATTTCGACGGCGAGCCAGTCCAGATTTACGAGCCAGGACTGGACGAAACACCTGTGCCACCTGACGACGAACCATTAACCGAAGAAATCGATGACGAGAGCGGTACCGACGAAACGGAGGATGAGGAGGATATGGTCCGCGAACGAACCAAGCGGTACGTAGTGGACACCGTCGAGGTTCGGGTTGCCACCGAAAGGATTCAATATCTCGGGGCGGATGGAAAGCTCATTACCGAGTCCCTCAAAGATTACACACGAAAGACGTTGCGTAAGACTTACGCTTCCTTAGACTCATTTTTGACGAAATGGAACGACGCCGAAAAGAAGCAAGCCATCCTCGAAGAACTTGCTAGTCAGGGGGTGTTCATTGATGAACTCTCCGAGCAAGTCGGGCGAGACTATGATGCCTTCGATCTCCTCTGCCACGTGGCGTTCGATCAGCCGCCCCTGACTCGGCGTGAACGCGCCGAGAGCGTGAAGAAGCGAAATGTCTTTGGGAAGTACGGTGATCAAGCCCGGGCTGTCCTCGAAAGCCTTTTGCAAAAATATGCCGACACCGGCATTGAGAGCGTAGAGTCGCTTGATATACTCAACGTGGACCCGCTACGGGCGTTCGGGACACCTGTTGAGATTGTCAGGTTGTTTGGTGGCAAGCCAGGTTACTTAGCTGCGATTCGGGAACTTGAGACGGCCTTATACGCGGGCGCTGCTTAGGCCATGTCAAACGTTTCGGGAATCGTCAAGTCCATTCAGGACATCATGCGGAAAGACGCCGGAACGTACGGCGATGCTCAACGGCTAGAACAACTCGGCTGGATGCTCTTCCTCAAGATTTTCGATGATCGCGAACAGGAACTCGAAATCCGCCGTGAGGATTACCAATCTCCCTTGCCCTCTCATCTGAGGTGGTCGGCGTGGGCCACCAATCCCGAGGGGATCACCGGCGATCCGTTGCTAGATTTCGTCAATAACACGCTCTTGCCAAAGCTCAAGTCGATCACTACCGACAAAGATCAGTTGACCAAAGTCTTTCGGTCGACTTTCGAAGATGCCAACAACTACATGAAGAATGGCACCCTCATGCGGCAGGTCATCAATAAGATCAATGGTATCGACTTCAACGCCAGCGATGACCGCCACATGTTTGGCGACATCTACGAGAAACTTCTTCGCGACCTTCAGTCAGCGGGTAACGCGGGTGAGTTCTATACACCACGAGCCGTGACCCAGTTCATTGTTGACATGGTGAATCCGCAACTGGGTGAACATGTGATGGACCCCGCCTGCGGAACCGGAGGCTTTCTAACTTGCTCCATAGAGCATCTTCGAACGCAAGCAAAAACCGTGGAAGACGAGGCTATTATTCAAAGTTCTTTTTCCGGCATTGAAAAGAAAAATCTGCCTCATGTCCTCTGCATGACAAATTTGTTGCTGCATGGAATCGATACTCCTTCCAATGTTCAGCATGGAAACACTCTCGCAAGACCACTAACCAGTTGGGGACCAAGAGAGCGTGTTGAAACTATCGTTACCAACCCACCCTTTGGCGGGATGGAGGAAGATGGAATTGAAGCAAATTTTCCCTCTGAGTTCCGAACACGGGAAACCGCTGACCTATTCCTTGTCCTCATCATGCGGCTCCTCAAAGATGGTGGCCGCGCAGGATTAGTTCTTCCTGACGGAACTCTTTTTGGTGAAGGTGTCAAAACTCGAATCAAGGAAGCCCTGCTAACCGAATGCAATCTCCACACAATTGTGCGGCTACCCAACGGCGTCTTTAACCCTTACACCAGCATCCGCACCAACCTTCTGTTCTTCACGAAGGGTGTACCAACGAAAGAGGTTTGGTACTACGAACATCCATATCCAGAAGGAATTAAAAGTTACAACAAAGGAAAGCCGATTCGAATTGAAGAATTCAAACCAGAAAAAGACTGGTGGGGGGAAGAAGCCGATGGCTTCAAATCCAGAGTTGAAAACGAACGCGCCTGGCGAGTATCACTTGACCATGTTAAAGCTGGAAATTTCAATCTTGATCTTAAGAACCCGCACACTGTCGACAATGGCCCCGGTGACGTGAACTTTCTTTTGGATGAATATGAAAGCCTCCTCGCTAAGATCGCCAGTACGCGCTCCAAGCTAAAGCAAGAACTCAGTCGCGCTATTAGCGGAACAGTCGAATGAATATCGAGACATTTTTCGGAAGGTTCGACAAGTTGGCTAACTCCGTAGGATCAGTCGAAAATTTGCGTGAATTGGTGCTACACCTTGCCATAACCGGTCGACTAGCGGAGCCAGAGCCTGAAGACGGTCCGGTTAGCGAACTCCTTACTGCACTTTCGGCATCGGCTAATCGTCATGGGAAAAGTCGAGGACCAAGCATTGAATCTGTGATTAATTCAGAATCGATTGTTGACCGCCCTATTGCTACACCTACTCATTGGGCTTGGGTTCCACTAAATAAGATTGGACTAATTTCTGGAGGAATGACGCCATCAAAAAATATTCCTTCTTACTGGGATGGTGACGTGAATTGGTTTTCGTCGAAAGACATCAAGGCTGATGAACTGAACGAATCAGAACTCAAGATCACCCGAAAAGCAACGGGGGCCACAAGGCTCAATATTTATCCTCCTGGCTGTCTGGTTATGGTTGGTCGAAGTGGCATTCTTAAGCGGACTTTTCCCGTTTCGATACTGCGGGTTGAAGGCACCGTCAACCAAGATCTAAAGGTACTGTCACCGTTTGTTGCGGGAATGGAGCGTTACCTTCAAGTCATGCTTCGCAGCATGAAAAGCTTCATTCTCAAGTCGTTGGTGAAAACCGGAATGACCGTTCAGAGCTTGAAGTACGAAGAGTTTGAAATGCAAGCGTTTCCCCTACCTCCTATTGGTGAGCAGAAGCGGATCGTTGCGAAAGTTGACGAATTGATGGCTCTATGTGACCAACTGGAAGCACAACTTCGTGAAAGGGAGGCGCAACAAGCCGAACTCGCCCGAGCCTCGCTTGCTCGCTTTGCAGCCGACCCAACCCCGGCCAATCTCGAATTTCTTTTTCATCAGGCGTTCGACATTGACCCCGCCGATCTCCGCAAAGCTATCCTCACCCTTGCCCTTCAAGGGAAACTCGTCCCCCAGGAACCCAACGACGAACCAGCCTTTGAAATCTTAAGTAGGGTAAGCAAACATAGGGAACAGCATGCAAAGGTGAAGGCTGAGAAGATGACCACACGCATTCATAAGCTAGGTAAAGACCAGAGATTTCACCAAATTCCTGCATCATGGACTTGGTGTCGGCTCGGTGATATAGTTCTTGAATTTCGTTACGGTACATCTCGAAAATGTGATCGTAATTCAAAAGGCGTACCAGTCCTACGAATCCCAAACATCCAAAGTGGTCTGGTCGATGCGACAGACCTAAAATTCACAGATATGCCTGAAGCGGAGTTTGATAGCTTGAGATTGCGAGAGGGAGATCTGCTCCTAGTTCGCTCCAATGGAAGCGAGAGTTTAGTTGGACGAAGTGCAGTCGTTACTTCAACTGACGAAAAGTATGCCTATGCGGGTTACCTTGTTCGCGCAAGGATTCCAAGCGAGGAGGTTTCCGCGCACTTTTTGCAGATTGCGCTCAGTACACCCGCTGTGCGTTATCAAATTGAAGGACCTATTCGAACTACAAGCGGGGTGAAGAATATCAACACTAGCGAGCTATCGAATATCGCTTTTCCGCTTCCACCACTCGCGGAACAGACACGGATCGTGGACAAAGTGGGGCTACTAATGGCTTTAGTGGACCAGTTGGAAGCCAAGCAGAAAGAATCAAGGGCCAAGGCTGAAGACCTTCTGGCAGCATTGGTTCATGCCATAACGGTCCCACAATCGCCCTCGCACGTTGCCGAGTCAGAACAGCCAGACTATCAAACCTTCATCCATCCAAGCGTCTTTCTCGCTGCCGAGATTACCGATCGTCTCCATGACCACAACACTTTTGGTCAAACCAAACTTCAGAAAGTCATTTACCTCGCAGAGTATTGCCTTCAACTTCCTGAGATAGAGAGTTCTTACGTTCGATACCAGCGTGGACCCTATGATCCAAACCTCATTGACAGGATCGAAGCAGGATTAGTGGAACATCAGTGGTTTGACGTGCAATCGAGATCGGAAGGTAAGGGAAGACAATACTCTCGACTGGATGGCGACGAACGTTACCATGACCTTGTTCGCCTTCAATGGCAAGACAAAGCGAAGGAGATTCGAGACCTTGTCGACATGTTACGGACTTGGTCGAGTGAAGACTGCGAAATCTTCGCCACTCTCTTTGCGGCTTGGAATGACTTCATCATTCATGGCGAAGAAGTCACCGACGACAAGATCATCAACGAAGTCTTGTATAACTGGCATGAAGAAAAGCAGCGAATCTCGAAACCCACTTGGCAGAAGAAACTCGATTGGATGAAGGCCAAGGGATTTATTCCTGTCGGTTACGGCAAGCCGACAAAGAAGCCAGATCAACCAAAGTTGTTCTAGTCCTGGTTCGCCAATTCTCAATTTAGCAAGAATTGCAGGCGGGTCCGATTGCCGGGATTGTTAATCCGCGCGGGACCGAAGTGAACCCTTTCCGTCCCTCATCGTTCACGCGTGACAAATGGAAAGCAGCTATGGGCAACAGATGGGGGACCGACAGAAAGTGGCGCACCTGCTCCGTCGATTTGGATTTGGGGCGAGCGAGGCCGAGCTGGACTACTACGCCAAAGACGGCCACGCCGGCGCGATCGACAAGCTCCTTGACTACGAGAAGATCGACGACGTGGTGAACGTGGACCCCGACAGCTTTTCCAACGGCAAGAACGTGGTGAACATGCGGGTGGCGCAGGGCATCTTCGCCATGCGGCTGGTGGGCACGATGCGCCCGCTGCAGGAGAAGATGACGCTGTTTTGGCACAACCATTTTGCCACCAGCAGTCAGAAGGTTGAGAACGCCTTTGCGATGCTCCACCACGTGGACACCCTGCGCGCCAACGCCCTGGGCAAGTTCGAGGTCCTGCTGAAGGCCATCAGCAAAGACCCGGCGATGATCTACTGGCTGGACAACCAGGAGAACGTGGCCGAGCACCCCAACGAGAACTTTGCTCGCGAGGTGATGGAACTGTTCACCCTGGGCGTGGGCCACTATACCGAGAAGGACGTGCAGGAGGCGGCGCGATGCTTCACCGGGTGGAGCTACGGCCCTCCGCGCCGAGGTCCGGCGTTTGCGGCTCGGCCCACCGTCAACCGCGGGCCCAACCGGTTCGAGGTGTACAAATTTGTGGAGGGCAACCACGACGACCGGTCCAAAACCGTGCTGGGGCAGACCGGCGACTTTGACGGCGACGACGTGCTTTCGTTGCTATGCCGCCAGAGGCAATGCGCCACGTTCATCACGCGGAAGCTGTGGAGCTGGTTTGGGTACGAGAACCCGGAGGACGCGCTGATCGAGCGGCTGTCGGGGCGGTTTTACGCGTCGGGGCTGGACGTTCGGTCGTTGGTGCGCGACGTGATGGAGGCGCCGGAGTTCTATTCGGACAAGGCGGTGCGGCGCGTCATCAAGAACCCGATCGACTTTACGGTGGCGACCATCCGCCAACTGGGCATGGGTCAGACGATGCTGGAGCGGATGAAGGAGGCGATCGCCAATCCGCAGATCAACGATAAGAATGGGCTGAACATCGCCCTGGTGCGCGCGATGGCTCCGGCCCAGGCGGCGCTGTCGGCATCGACCTCGATGGGCATGGAACTGATGACCCCGCCGGACGTTTCGGGATGGCGGACGGGCGCGTATTGGATCACGTCGGCGACGATGGTGGAGCGCATGAAGTGGGCCGACAAGCTGTTCGCCGGAGGTCCGGCGGGCGGGGCGGCAGGGCAGAATCCGCTGGGCGGTCAGCGCGGGGCCCAAGTGGGCGCACTGGCGTATCCGCTTTTTGCCAAGGACCCTTCGGCGGCGGGCGTGGTGGGGGTGCTGATGTCGGTTTTCGACGTCACATTGCCGGCGGCGAAGGTAGACGGCCTGGTGGCGGCGGCCGAAAAGGCGGGTGCGGGGTCGATGAATCCGCGCACGGCGAACGACGTGGCGCGCGAGGTTTGCAAGCTGTTGTTTGCGAGTCCTGAGTTTCAGATGTGTTGAGTTAGGGCGAGGGCCATTAGTTGGGAGTTTGAAGTTCCCTACCTCACCTCTTCGCTAGCTCCTTCGTCGCGCGAAGGTCCTCTCCTGAAAGGAGAGGAAATCGTGCCTTCATATTCCTGTCTCGACACAGAGGGTCGGATAGGGTAGCCCCGTCTTCGCCAAGAAGGCTTCTGCGGACATAATGGTGCCGAAGCTTAGCGTAGACCCTGGGGAAACTCGCAAAACATGAGAGTCCGAGGAGCGGAGCGACCCGGGCGAAGCCCTACCGAAAGTCCCTTCGCATACTCAGGACCGCCGGTTGACGAACGAAACCCAGCCGCTCGTTGATGGCGAGCATCGGGGTATTGCGCGAGTCGTTATCGGTCTGAATCTCTTTGAGCCCGGCTTGTTTTGCCGCGATGATCTGCCTGATCTTCAGCGCGACGGCGATCTTTTGTCCCCGGGCGTCTCGGCGTACGGCAGTCAGCCACTGGTCAACGCGGCCGCTCGCCTGGTCGATGTACGCGCCGGTGAAGCCGACGAGGCGACCATCCTGCCAAGCGAAGAAGGTCAGACGGGGGGCAAAATCGGGTTCCTCGATGACCTGCTCATCGAAGAATTCGAACGAGATCGGGGTTGGCGGGGCGCTTCGCGGCACGTCGTGCCGGACCTCGCAAAAGAGGTCGTACCATTCGCGCCGAAATTCGGGCGAATCGACCTCGGCGAACGACTTGAATTCGATACTGGTCGGTGTTACCGGCAGTTCGGGGTCGTCGAGGGCAGTGAGGTCGAGGGTGGAGACGAAGTCGCGCTTTTGCTCCTTGTAGCTGCGCTTGCTGGCAAACCGTAGCGACGGCTCGTCGGCCCCGGAGACCTGAACCGCGATCGAGAGTACGTCGAGAATTTGGAGCTCTTGTTCGATGGCTTGATAGAGGGCTTCGCCCACACCTTGGTTGCGGAGGGTGGGTTCCACGCCAAGGTCGAGGACGAACTTTTGAGGATGGTACATGCCTGCTATTCGCTGGGCGATGGCGTAGCCGATTGGCGCGCCGCACCGTTCGGCAATGAAGATGATGCGCTGAAGCTCAGGACCGAGGGTTTGCTCGTCGCGCAGGACCTCGTTCGCGCTCAGCTTGTGGGCCGGTGTGCAGGCGTTTTGGAGCCGAACGAGATTGGCAAGGTCACTCGGCTCGTAGCTTCGAATGGTTACGAATTCTTTGCTCTTTCCGCTTTCCATTGTGCGAACTCGGCGGCTTCCACCTTTTCGCGGTCCACCTTCTCAGCGGCCCGAATCATCGCCTGCAGAGCAAGTCGACCTAACTCTTTCGGATTTGGCCGAGCTTGCGCATCTAAGTCTTTCATCTCGTTGCATTCCGTGGTCACTTCTTCGGAAACAGATACGTAAGAATCGACGGAATGCGTCGTGACCATGCCAGTTCGTTATGCTCGGCGTTCTGCTCGATGTACAGCACCACGTCGGTGCGCGGTTTCCAGCCGTTCTGCACATACGCGTCGTACAAATCTCGCGTGTCGCGAACCGCGTCGGCGCCTTCTTTTCCACCGATGTCGATCCAGACGCGAGGGCGGCGAACGCGTCGCTCGGTCGGCTTGATCAGCTTCAGCAGAATGCGGTCATCGACCCAAACCGACGGCGAAACCACCCCGAGGCGACCAAAGATTTCAGGATGAGTAGCCCCCAGGTAGCAGGTGGCCACGCCGCCAAACGAGGAGCCGATCAGGCCGGTATTGTCCGGGCCGGTCTTGGTTCGGTAGCGTTCATTGATGATCGGCATGATCTCGTCGGTGATCATGCGCCCGTAGAGGTCGGCCTTGCCGCCGATCTCGCTGTTGTTCCACTTAAACTTGGTCGGCAGGTACTCGTTTGCCCGCTCCATCCCCGCGTTATCGATGCCGACGATGATGAGTGGCTCGATCAGACCGGCTTCGATGAGGGCTTCCGCCGCCTCGTCGGCGCGCCACTCCTGGTTGGGAATGTAGCTCGTCGCGCCATCAAAAATGTTCTGCCCGTCGTGCATGTACACCACCGGGTACCGCGTCTTGGTGTCCTGCTTGTAGTTCGGCGGCAGGTATACGATGAGGTTGCGGCTGTTGCCGAGGATTTTGGACTCGAACCCGTCGATGCGCTCGATGTTGCCGGTGAGCGACGACATCCGCTGCGGCTGTTGGAGGAAGGTCGTAGCAAGCAGAAACGGGGCGAGAATCATGTGGTAATTCTACTAGGTACCACGATTCGGTGAACTCGAACACGACTCCTTCGTGATAGCGGAGAATGATTATTGGCTCGATTGTCTTCGGCCTTTTGGTGGGGCAGACCCAGGTCAACGCGATGCCAGCATTGGTCTTTACCAGCGGCCATGATTCGCCGCCAAAAGCCGCCCTCGTTTCGCAGTACGTAAAGCAGGGCGACCACATCGGTTGGAAAGTGGCCGACGACGGCTCGTTTGTATACGTTAGCCCAAGGCGCATGGCCTACATCTTTCGTTCTTCGGTTGGAAAGATCAACAATTTGCACGCACTCAAAGCGTTCTCGCAAAAGCTTTCGGGAAGCGAGCCATCCATGAAACTAACCTTTGGAGAATTGCCAGAGGACATTCAGGCTCGGCTCACAAAGTCGCTGGCTCAATTCGATTTTGAGCCTGATTCCGAGTTGCAACTATCGGCGACCGCCTCGACCAACGTATCGGCCATGGGACGGTCGTTTGCCATGCAAAGCGTTCTTCATGGAGCTGAACGGTCCATCCGTATGAAACTGACACCCATTCAGGAGAAAGCGGGAGCTCCCCAACCCGGAGATTTGCCAGCGGTCGCCACTTATCAAATCTACTCGTTAGGACTGATTTTCGAGTCCGACACCTCGAACCTTGTCAAAGACGCGATAACCGAATTCGACCAAGAAATCGGTCGCCAAACCATCGAGGTTGAGAAGATCCTTTTCGACCGATTCGGCTCGATCCAACCGATTCCCGATCTCAAGGCCCGAATCGGTCAGGGAGTCGATTTGAAAGCCGACCGAGACCACGTAGACCCCGTCACCGGAGCATTGGCCATCAACTTGAAACTACAACGAAATCGCCTCGGCTTTAGCGACGACAAAGACTGGGACGAGTTTTCTCAACAAGCGAAGATCGACTCGGTGGGCATCGGATTCAACCTTTCATTCTCGACCCTACGGGACGGACGAGAGATACACACCAGCCTTTCCTTTCTTCCCTAGCCGCCCATCACCGACAGGTTTCCGCCGCACCAAGCGCATTTGGTTGGGTTGCGGGTGAGTACCTTGCGATGGCAGTTCGGGCACACCCGAGCGGCCTGAGTGATTTTGCCGTCCACCACGCCGTCGCGGGCGTCGACGTCGTGGATCGCCTTCAGCACTTCGTCCTCGGTCACGTTAAATTTGTCCTTCAGGAGTTGAGCCAGGGCGGCGCAGGAAAGTTCGAGAGCCTCGATCCGCTTCTCCAGAATCAAGGTGGTCTCTTCGGCGATCATTCGGGCGTCGGCCTGAGAAACCGAACCGGAATAGCCCGCTCCGAGGCGGGCGTCGGCAAGCATAAATCCTAACATGGCAATACCATGATACGACCGGCGAGCCGATGAGGTTTATTGAATCTTGATCGTGACCTCGTTGCTGAGGAAGACGCCCTTCGGGGTTTTGTCGTAATGGCTCTTGAGGTTCATCTTTTGCTCGGCTTCTTTATCAGGCATCAGGGGACCGCCGAGCCATGCTTCAAAGACCGGCGTGGAATCGTACCGGAGGCGGATCGTGTAGGTCCCGGGCTTCCGCAGGCACTCTTTGACTTCGTACTTGCTCCACGGCATGCCCTGAAGGATGTCGCCGGACTTGCCCTTTTCGATCTCCACGAAATCGGAGGCTTGGAGTGGGTTTGCGTTGCCGCATCGCCCGACTCCCTTCATCAGGAGCGGGTTCCACGTGCCGTTAGCCTGCTTGGCTTCGAGGACGCAGAAAGGGGCCTTACGCCCCCAATTCATGCCGTCTCGCTCGGCCACCATCTCAATCGTCTCTTTCGTGTTGTTCTTCACGAGGGCCCGGAAGATCACCTCGTCGCCGCTGGCATACGTTGCTTTCGGCGCCGAAAGTTGAATGGCGATCGGTGCGCTGGCGAGGGCGAGGAGCAGGGGTCCCATATTGCTTATGATGCGCGACCTTTGGTTTGGTTATGGGAGTTTTCGCTTTCTGCGACCCACTTCAGGGTCGTGATTCTAGCTGGCCCCTACCCTGGGTGCAGGCACCCAGGGCTAAGGTCTGCGACCCTTTCAGGGTCGAATCCGCAGAAAGCCCATGTGAGTTCAGCCCATGTGGGAGAATGCGGACTTGTCCGGGATTTGTTTAGCGAGACTTGTCTCGCAGAATTAGAGGGCGGGTTTCATAAAGCTCGCGCCAAACGGAGGTGAGCCTAGGGAGCGATCTGGACATCGTCGAAGCGCATGGCATTGTCATGGTGTAATCCATCTTAGGATCGCCCTTGGGGCCCAGATATCGGCAAACATGCAGGCAGGTGAACTGAAGGCCGCACCAATTCTCCCTTTCCCGCGTGGCCTTCGGCTATACGAGCCACCCGAGGCTGGCGAAGTTTAGTGGAACCGCTCCCACCTGTTTACGTCGTTCCTCGTACACATCCACGTCGGTCTTGCCTTGCGGAGCCTTCGTTCGGCCAGTAAGGGAGAATCGTGCTTTCCTCTCCTCTTAGGAGAGGACCTTCGCGCGACGAAGGAGCTTGCGAAGAGGTGAGGTAGGGATCGGCTAGCTCCAGTCTAATGGTGGGTTTGTCTCAGCCTCGCAGATGTCTTAACCACCCACAAAAAAAGTGGCCCTGATTCTCGATCAGGGCCGATATGTGGCTGGAGAATGATAAAGTCTTTACTCGCCGAGTCGTTGCCTTCGCAGGAATGTCGGGATGTCTAGATCAATATCTTCAAGTTGCGGCGCCGCCAGTTGAGATTGGCTGCTCTCGGCGGTCGGCGAACTTAAAGGTACAGACGGCGTAATCGGCGAAATGGGCTCAGAAGAAATTCGCGATCGCGAATATTCCACCGGAATCGTCGGCTGGACAAAAACACTCGGGTCGATCTTGGTCGCCACGGTCTGATTCTTCAGGTCCATACCAGCCGCCAGAAGCGTGATTTGCACCTCGCCCTCGCTGGTGTCCTTCATCACATGACCCATGATGATTTCGGCCTCTTCTGCGTCGGTGAACTGAAGGATGTACTCCATCGCTTCATGAGCTTCGCCGATGCTGAAGTCCGGTCCGGCGGTCACGTTGACCAAAAGTCGCTTCGCGCCCTGGATATTGGTTTCCAGGAGCGGAGAGTTAGCGGCCGCTTGTGCAGCAAGCTTCGCTCGCTGATCGCCCACAGCACGGCCAAGTCCCATGAGGGCGACCCCCGCATTGCTCATCACCGACCGAACGTCGGCGAAGTCGACGTTGATGATTCCAGGAAGCAGGATGATATCGGAAATACCCTGCACGCCCTGTCTCAGAACGTCATCGGCTTCGGCAAAAGCTTGCTGCATCGTCGTCTTCTTTTCGACGACGTCGAGGAGTCGGTCGTTGGGGACCGTGATGAGGGTATCGACCTGCTCGCGGAGCCGTTCGGCTCCGTCGTTTGCGAGCTTGCGTCGCTTGGGACCCTCGAAAAGGAACGGCTTGGTCACCACGCCAACCGTGAGAATGCCCATCTCTTTGGCGATCTTGGCTACAACCGGAGCTGCGCCCGTTCCCGTACCACCGCCCATTCCGGCGGTGATGAAGACCATGTCAACGTCTTCCAATTCTTCGCGAATGACGTCTTCGCTTTCCTTGGCCGACTTCTCGCCGACCTCCGGATCGCCGCCCGCGCCGAGCCCTCGAGTGAGGTCGGTGCCGAGCTGAAGCTTCTTAGGCGCCAGGCTCGTCGAAAGAGCCTGAGCGTCGGTGTTCATGGCCACAAAATGAACCCCCATCACGCCTTCGCGGATCATTCGATTGACGGCATTGCTTCCAGCACCGCCGACGCCGATCACTTTTATAGTCGCTTGATTTTCAAACAAATTTTCCGGTCGCATTGTTTTCCAGATTTTGCCGTCCAGGCAATTTACACGCGACAATCCCTTGTTGCGTATAGGGACGGAAGGGAGGCGTCAAAAGACGCTCCCAATATCATTCAACCTGCTAAATGGGGACAAGTTTCCCGATTGGGGAAAACGTGGGGATTAATTCAGGCGCTCGACGGCGTACTTTGCGAGGCCGACGAGCAGGTCTTGGTGACAAAGTCCCGCCACGTCTTGGATGGCGGTTTCGACCAACTCTAATGCCTTTTTCCGACTCGCATCGAGGCCATACACTGCCGGGTACGTCGCCTTCTGTCGCTCACGGTCGCTACCCGCTGCTTTGCCCAACTGCTCGGGCGTTCCCGTCTCGTTGAGGATGTCATCGGCGATCTGAAAAGCGAGCCCAATGCTCTCACCATACTCTCTTAGTCGCTCTCGGTGGGCAGGGTCGGATCCGAAGATCGCGCCGATCTCGCAAGACGCCGCGATGAGCGACGCGGTTTTGCGGCGATGGATGAGTTCGAGGGTCTCGGCATCGACCGGTTTACCCTCGCTGAGGATGTCGATCGTCTCGCCACCAACGACTCCGAACGTCCCCACGGCGTGGGTCAACGTCTTCAGGCATTCCACCGTCGCCGCCGGTTCCGAAGTCTGCTTACTGATGACCTCGAAAGCGAGCGCGAACAGCGCGTCACCCGCCAACAAGGCGATGGCCTCGCCGTACTTCACGTGGCAGGTTGGTCGGCCACGACGCAGGTCGTCGTCGTCGATAGCGGGCAGGTCGTCGTGGATCAGCGAAAAGCAGTGAATCATCTCGATGGCGCACGCGGCATCGAGGGCGGCCTTTTGCGAGCCGCCGGTCGCCTCGGCGCAGATGAGCGTCAGGACTGGGCGAAGCCGCTTGCCCGGCGCGAGGCAACTGTAGCGCATCGCTTCGTGAAGGAGCTTTGGTTCATCCTCGGACGAGGGAAGGAGCTGTTCGAGTCGGGAGTTCACTTCCAGGATGTAAGGGCGAAGCGAGGACTCGATATCCATCTAGTTCTAGTTTACAGTTTGCGATGAGTGGGATGCTTACGTTCGAAGCTGAAAGAACCCTCAGAAGCTCTCCTTCTCTGATCGAACGGGCAACCTCACCCTCGCCACTGAGAGAGCAGTCCAGCAGAGCCCACGCGGTACCCTCTTAAGGCGATGCCGAATCTGCTTTCCTTCCGGCCGTGGACGCTCCGGGACTGGAATCCCGAGGCGATCTCTCAACTGAAGAACCCAGAGCGTAAACCCGACGACCGTTCGCCGTTCGTCCGTTATGCGCGGGCGGCGGCGCTGTGGGCCGAGTGGACGCGCGAGGGCACAGTTGTCCAAGAGCACGAATCCAGCTTCCCGACCGTCGAAATGGGCGGCATCGAATTCAAGTTCGCGCTCGCGAGGATTCAGTCTCTCCGACCGCTCGTCTCGGTGCCGCCTTCGGCCAAGGAACACTATCAGCGGCTTCTGGAAGGCACCCAGGTCTACATCGACCCGATCATCGTCGTCCCGTTTGGAGACGGCTATCAGGTGGTCGGCAACCATGAGGTTTTCGAGGCCGCCAAAGCCTATCAGAGCGACCTCGCCCGGCCAGGAAAGATCCGCAGTTCCGACTACTGCCTGGTGGCCATCGCCGATGAAAAACTGCTCGATTCGGTCCAGGTTCGCAAGCTGACATTCGACTCGAAAAAGACCGACGAAGATATCGTCAACGATTTGCTTCGCGCGAAGTACGTCCTAAGTCCTAGGGCCGATGCCCCAGACTCGATTCGAGTTGAGATCGGCGACAAAATCCTCGTAAAAACACCTGAGTCGGGTGGAGCCTGGAAGCAGACCTTGGCCGCCGCTATTGGGGCAAAAAGCCTGGACATAAGTTCAAAACCAAACGATTCGGGGTCAAACGTTTCAGGTAAAAAGATCGTTCTCGCGTCACCAAAAATGTCGCGGAACGTCTTAGAAATCGGAACGGAATACCCGTTCGGGTCGGTCTACACGGAAATAGCTCCGCTATCTGGGGTTAAGATGTGGAGTCTGCGAGACTTTTCGAACTGAATGAAAGTTCTATTGATGGGAACAGGCGGAGCGGACGGAATACCGGCCCTGTACGGGGACGACCGCGTCAGCAAATATGCTCGAGCCAATGGAGGCAGAGACCTCCGCACCCGTGCTGCCGCCCTCGTGGACCGCGATTTCAAAATCGACCTCGGCCCCGACACCCTCAGCCAAGTCCATCGCTTCGGCATCGACCCCCGCGACTGGTCGGCGCTGTTTGTCACTCATAGCGACGAAGACCACCTGTGCCTGAGCGAAATCCAGTACGGCATGTTTCCGTTTGTGGAGTGCGAAAAGCTCGAATACACCATTTACGGAAACCCGATCGTGTGCGAACTGATCCGCCACCGCTACCCCGAGTGGCCGATCGACTTGATCGAGCTGAAGAAGTGGCACACCGTGACCCACGAGGCCTACCAAGTGACACCGGTTCACGCCACCCACAAGGGCGACGAAGAGTGTCACAACTTCATCATCGAAAAAGACGGCCGCCGGTTCTTTTACGCCACCGATACCGGCTTCTACCGTCAGGAAACATTCGACTTCCTCGCAGGCAAGGGACTCCACGCGATGGTCATCGAATGCACGGACGGATTTCACAAAACGCCGTACGTGGGGCATATGGACATCGCCCAATGTGTCGAGCAGGTTTCGCGCCTGCGGGAAAATGGCGCGCTGGCAAAAGGCTCCCAAGTTTTCACCACCCATCACTCGGCGGGAGGCGGCGCGACGTACGAAGAATTGGAACAAGCGCTGTGTCCGTACGGCATCACGCCAGGATTTGACGGACTTTCTTTTGAAGTTTGAATCCTTCGCTGGAAAAGAGCCGTCCGTATTAGAGCCAACGGATTGGCGGGCGCAATATTGGCCAGGATGGCCTACCTCTCTGTAACTCTTCGATTCGTTGTAAAATAGAGTTTCGGAGGCAAACACAACATCTTGGTTACCATTCTCGCCGGCATTCTCACCTTTGGCCAGCACACCGCCCCGACTCCAACTCAAACCGCCGCAACCACGACCGTCGCGCGCGTCACCACCCGAAAAGCCAACACCATGGGCAAAGTCTTCGTGGTGATGTACCACCACATTCGCGAGGGCAAGAACCTGATGTTCCGCTCGCCGGAGAAGTTCCGAAAGGACCTCGAGCGCTATTACGACATGGGCTTTCGACCGGTCACGGTGTCCGAGTACGTCGGCAATCGGATGAACCTTGCGCCCGGCGCTTCCCCGATCGTCATCACCTTCGACGACGCCCATCCCAACCAATTTACGATCCTCAAGGATGGCACCATCGACCCCAAATGCGCGGTCGGCGTTTGGCTCGATTTTGCCAAGACTCACCCCGACTTTCCGGTCAAGGGCACGTTCTATGTCCTGCCCGTACTGTGGGGCCAGCATAGCCTGATCCAAAAGAAGATCGACATGCTTCGCGGCTGGGGATCCGAAATCGGTAACCACACCTACGACCACCCTTTCCTCAACCGACTGAGCGACGACAAGGTCAAGTACGAAATCGCCCGCATGAACGACCTGCTGGTGAAGTACGGAATCCCGCCCAACATGCCGTTCTGCCCGCCCTACGGCGAGTACCCCAAGAATCGGCAACTGGTGAAATCGTTCGAGTACAAAGGCAAAACCTACCGCCACTCATCGGCGAGCATGGCGTGGGACTCTCCGGCGGCATCGCCGAACGACACCAAGCACTTCGACCGATATCACTTCGAGCGCATCGGAGCGAATGGCGGCGAAATGGGCATCGACTGGTGGCTGAACAGGCTCAAAAATGGCAAAGTTCAAGTCTACGTCGCTCCCTAAGAACCCATGACCGAAGGCTCCCCCCCAGGCGGCATCGGCCCGAACATTGCCATTTCCATCCTGCTCCTCGTCGGGAGCGCGTTCTTCGTCGGCGGTGAGTATTCGCTGGTCTCGATGCGCCGTTCGCGCATGGAGGCGCTCGCTAAGAAAGGAAGCAAGAGCGCCAAAGACATCATTAAGATTTCGGAAAATCTTTCCCCCTTCATCGCCGGTACGCAGATTGGCATCACGATGATCGGCGTGGCGATGGGCACCTTCACCGAGCCGTTCGTCACCAACATCCTCACTAGCCAGTTTTCGGGCCTCGACCACCGCTTCACGCAGGTCATTTCATTCGCGCTCGTCCTCTTCTTCCTGGTCGTCTTGGGTGAGTTGATCCCCAAATACATCGCGCTGAAGTACCCCGAGCGGTACATCTTCGTCACGTACCGGCCCCTCGGCTTCTTCGTCAAGCTGTTTTCCGCCATCATCTGGTGCGCCCAGGGCGTCTCCCAGTTCTTGCTGAAGCCGTTAAAGATCGACATTCGGGAGACTGGCAAGGAGACCATCGCCAAGGAAGAACTGGTCATGATGATCCAGTCGACCACCACCGAAGGCGTGCTGGAAAAGGCGCACGCCGACCTCGTGTC
This sequence comes from Armatimonadota bacterium, assembly GCA_016125185.1. NCBI lineage: Bacteria > Bacillati > Armatimonadota > Armatimonadota bacterium. The sequence goes on from WGMG01000009.1 coordinate 151,692, forward strand.
GCGAGCCCTGCGGCTCGACGCGCTGGTGGCGCGGGACATCATGGTCCATCGCCTTGATATCAAGTGGCTGGACCTCGACCTCTCGGCCAGCGAGGTGATGTCCAAGATGTCACAGGTTCGCTATTCGCGCGTACCCGTCTGTCGGGGTGATATCGACGACATCGTGGGCATTGTATACACCGTCGACCTTCTGCGAGCGTATTCGACGGCTGAATTCGACCTCGAAAGTCTGGCCCGGCCGTTCATCGCCATCCCGGAGAACCTGCCGATGGAGCGCATTGTGCAGACCATGCGTGAGAACAACACCCACGTCGTGATCGTGCTGGACGAATACGGCGGCACGAGCGGCCTGATCAGCCTGGAAGACGTGGTCGACGAAGTATTTGGCGAGCTCCAGGACGGCCCCGAAAGTGAGCGAGCGACCATCGAAGTTCTCGCCAATGGACGCGTTTCTGCGCGGGCCGAGGTTCGCTACGACGAACTGGTGAGCCGCCTTGGCTTGGACCTGGACATCACAAACAAGACCGATTCGCTCGCGAACATGATCATCGAAAAGCTGGAACGCATTCCTCGTCCCGGGGACGCTATCGAGACCGACCTCGGCTCGCTTCGCGTCGAGAACATGGCGCGGAGACGCATCACCCGCGTCGGCATCACGATCAATCCTCAGCTTTTGGAAGAAAAATCGGGCTAAACCCCAGGCGGCGGCTCGTCGATCATCTGCATGCGCTTGGCGATCGAGACTGCATGGTCCGACACATGCTCTAGCGCGTGGAACACTTCGATCGTCCGCACCAGCCCACCGGCGTTGTTCGCGTCTTCCTTGAACATCTCCAGCAGTTGGTCGCGGGCTCGACTGTAAGCCGAATCCACTTCGTTATCGCGATCCACAATCGACCGCGCAAGGTCAGGATCGAATTCGGAGTAGAGCCGCAACGCGCTCATGAACTGCAGGCGAGACACCTCGCTCAGCTCGTTCAGTTGCTTCTTCATCGTCGCCGGGAAGTTCGTCCCCAGCTTTAGGCTCCGCCGCGCGAGCTTGACCGCGTCGTCGGCGACCTCCTCGATCTCGCCGACCACGCCGAGGGTCGACACTAAAAAGCGAAGATCGGATGCAACTGGACTCTCTTGGACGACGAAGGTGATCGCCTCCATGATCGTCTTTCGTTCGGCAACGTCGACAGCATCGTCTTCGCGAATAACTTCATTGGCCAGCCCCGGATTCGAAGTAATCACCGACTCAGAGGCCTTGCGCACCATTTCGTGCGCTTGGTTCCCCATAGCAATTACATGGCTTCGAATGTCGAGCAGCCTTTCTTCGTAGTGAATTCGCACCGTCTTTCTGTTCTTAACATTATGACGGTAGAAATCTTATTTGTATTGGGGTGAAAACAGCGGGGTCGCAAAGTTGCCGGAACTTCCGGTCAGATTCTTCACATCCGAGCCGTTACTCGTAGCGAGGAAAATCGCCTGCTTGCCGCCATCTTCCTTCACAAACGCGATCTGTCGTCCATTGGGGCTGAACGTTGGGTCGGTCACAATTCCCGGAACCAACAGCGACGCGCCCTGAATTCCGTTTTCGACAAACGGGCAGGAGTTCAGCGACGTGACCTCCATGTTGCCTTCGCCCTTGTACTTACCGGCCAGGAACATCATCGAGTTGCCGTCCGGCGAGACCACCGGCGACGCAAAGCATAACTCTTTGTTCGGGCTCGCGCCAATCATCTGCATGCCAAGGTTGCCACCCTGATCGACGGTGCGGAGAATGGCGTTGCTAAATCCGTACTTGATGGGCTTGCCATCCGGCCCTTCGACCGGGTTGCCCTGATCGTCGAGGATCGGAAGCACGTCGGTGAGGGTGAAAACCAGTCCGCCCGAGACCGGATCGACTGCGATGTTGATCTTTTCGGCGATGAAGACGAGTCGCGGAGGTCGCATGCGCCCCTGATCATCCGGCTCCGAATCCTGCACGATCAGCGATTCGCCGCGGTCCTCGCGCTTCATAACCGCCGCGATGTAGCGGCGATGGCCGAACCAGCGGGCCGTCTTAAAGCTCTGGCCGTACCGCTTGTACAGCACTTCGAAGGTGCCCGTCTGGCCGCCCTCGGGATCCGAACTCGTCTGCTTGCTCGGCGGCATCACCGGCGTGCTCTTCGAGGTCTTCGGTTCAAATCGGTGCACGGTTCCCCGGACGATAACTAGGCCCATCAGGTCGCCCTTGCCGGTTTCCTGGGCGTCGAAGCTGAGGTCGCTTCGGCTGGCGCGGTCCACCGACCGCTGATCGGGGTCGCCGTTGCTGGCGGGGTTCCATCGGAAAATCTGGTAGCCGGAGTTCATCCGGTCGCTAATGAAGAAAAGTCGGTTGCCGTCCGGCTGCCAAGCGAGGTCGCGGTCGGTGTTTTCCGCCGTATAGCCGCTCGAAGCCGTCACCTTGCCGCTGGGGTCGATGACGACTGCCTGCGAACCCTCGTCCAGCTTGAGCGCCGCGATCATCTTCGAGGAATCGATCGGGAAGATGATGTCGCCCTTCTGGCCGACGAACCAATATAGGGCGTAACTGATGCCCACCAGCAAGATCGCCATGATCGCCAGTCGCTTGGCGGTTCGGGGCCGAATGCCTGTGCGAACCTTCTCTTCGACGGCGGATGCGGCCGGAGTCGGCTTGGGTTCTTCAGCCGCGGTTTCTTCGGCTGTTGTCGGCTCTTCTGTCGGTTCGCTCATGAGGTTCTACTAAGGGATTATGTCATCGTGGCGGAATTCGGTTCCAGATTCCGGTTCTCAGGCAAGGCTATCTCCCACCGCCAGACGCCTTCCCGCCGCCCATGCGGCCCCGCTCATCGCGGGCTTTCCTTCGGGCTGCACGGTGTGGAGTTCCAGGCTTCCGCCCTCGAAGGCCACGGTCAAAGGGTTGAGGGCAAGAATTCGGCCATTCGCTCCAGTCGCCTCGCCGCGCCGAGCCTCTTTGATCTTGAGCCGCCCCTGGTTTGTGTTGAGGAAAACGGACGGGGCCGGGGTGAACGCACGGAAGCGGTTGTACTCCTCGACCGCACTCCGCTCGAATTGAAGTTCGGTCTCCGTTCGGTCAATTTTGTTTGCGTAAGTCGCCTGGTCGTGGTCCTGCACCTCACGCGGATAGTTGCCGACCGCCAGCCGGTCGATCCACTCGACCACCAGATCGCGAGCGATCTCGCTCAGGCGTGTCTGAAGCTCGCCATAGGTTTCGTCTGGGCCGATGGGCGTCTTGGCGATGGCGATCATGTCGCCGGTATCCATGCCCTTGTCCATCTGCATCAGCGTTACGCCCGTCTCGGCGTCGCCGTTGAGGATGGACCGTTGGATCGGTGCCGCACCGCGATAGGCGGGCAGGATGGAGCCGTGCAGGTTGATGCCGCCGTTCTTGGCCGTCTCCAAAAGTCGAAGCGAGAGAATTTGGCCGTACGCCGCCACCACGTGGACATCGGCCTCCAGCGCTGCCACCTGCTCCACAAACTCGGCGGCCCGAGCCTTCTCTGGCGTCTCGACCGGCAATCCCAATTCCAATGCGGCCTGTTTGACCGGGCTCGGGTGGAGCTTCATGCCGCGCCCAGACGGACGGTCGGGCTGGCTGACGACCAGCACCACGTGCGGAGCCAGCGCCCGCAGGGCGGGCACCGCGAAGTCATTGGTTCCGAAATAAACGATTCTCACTCGGCGTCGAATTTGTCCGGGTCGGTCCAGTGCAGCGTCGCCAGATCGACCTTATCGGTGAAGAGGATTCCGTCGAGGTGGTCGATTTCGTGTTGCACCACCCGCGCCGGCATGCCTTCCAGTTCGAAAATCAGCTCGCGACCCTTGCGGTCCATCGCCTCGACCTCCACAAACTGTGCGCGCTTGACGTCGCCGTACAGGCCGGGGATCGAAAGGCACCCTTCCTGGCCGATCTGCTCGCCGTCGGCCTTGATGATTTTGGGATTGATGAGCGCGGTGGGCTTGAAGTCGAGCGGCGCGATGACGATAATCCGCTGACTGATTCCCATTTGCGGAGCGGCGAGACCGACGCCGTTGGCCTTTCGCATGGCGCGCATCATTTCGTTAATGATGAACTCGGTCTTTTTGCCAAGCTTGGCCTCGGCCGCGACCCTGCGCAGGACCGGATCGGGAATCTTGACGATGGGGCGCTCATCGTTGCGAACGTATAGGTGCTTATATTCGTCCGGAACGACGATCTCCATGCTCTCTATTGTGGCTTAAAAAAAGGGTTAAATTCCGGCTATGCCGCTCGTGGACATGCCGCTCGACGATCTCCTCCAGTACAAGGGGAGGAACCCGCGTCCCAGCGATTTCGATTTCTTCTGGAACGACGCGCTCAAGGAGTTGGCCGACACCGCCCCCCTGCTGGAGATCACCAAGAAGGACTTCCCCTCCTGCTTTGCCGAGTGCTTCGAGCTTCGGTTTCGGGGCACGCGCGGCGGGAGCGTGTTCGCCAAATATGTGCGGCCCAAGGGCAAAAAGGAGTGCCCGGTGCTCCTGCGGTTCCACGGCTACTCTGGCAATAGCGGCGACTGGCTCGGGCACCTCTCGTGGGCGGCGCAGGGCTTCGCAGTAGCGTCGATGGACTGCCGCGGGCAGGGCGGCTACTCGGAAGACACCGGTGTGTATTCGGGCATGACCCTTCGCGGTCACATCGTGCGCGGCCTGGACGGCCCGGCCGAGCAGATGTACTTCCGTAACGTGTTTTTGGATACGGCTCAGTTGGCGCGAGTCGTGGCCGACTTCGACGAGGTCAATCCCACGCGCATTGGGGCGACGGGCGGCTCGCAAGGCGGAGGGTTGACCTTGGCTTGCGCCGCGCTGGCGCCGGTCAAGAAGTGCGCGCCGGTCTTCCCGTTCCTGTGCGACTACAAGCGGGTGTGGGAAATGGACCTGGCCAAGGACGCCTACGACGAACTGCGCTACTTCTTCCGCTCCTTCGACCCCCGGCACGAGCGGGAAGAGGAGATCTTTATGAAGCTGGGTTACATCGACAACCAGCACCTGGCGACGCGGATCAAGGGCGAAGTGCTGTTGGTGGGCGGCTTGATGGACACGATCACCCCGCCGAGCACGTACTTCGCGGCGTATAACCGAATCACGGCGAAGAAACGGCACGTGATCTACCCCGACTTCGGCCACGAAGGTCTGCCGGGTAGCGACGACCTGATCTGGGAGTTCTTCGCGGATCTGTAAGGTCGAAGTTTGATGCGACCCACAAGGGGTCGGTTCGGGGTCACGCCATCCAGGGTCTGAGCTACGCGCCGACCACCTGGCTACCAGATAGGACCCTCCGGGTCCGCCCGCTCAATGAATCCAGAGTCAATCCAAGGGCTATCAAATTGCTAACCGATGGGAGTTCGCCTGCAGAATTCACCGATCCGAAGGATCGTATCTGGTAGCCAGGGTGTGCTTGCACCCCTGGACTTGCCACCCCAACAAAACGACCCGGATGGGTCGCATCAAATCCCTCACAATTGTCGAACAATAGTGAGAAAGACGTCAGCGAAGCTGGGATTCACCTGTGCGATATCAAACCACAAACGCGCTTGACCACCAGAAACGTGCCTCACGACCGAGCCCGATCCGTAGGATCGTATCAGGTAGCCAGGGTGTGCTTGCACCCCTGGACGAGCCACCACAAAACCACGACCCGGATGGGTCGCATCAATTAGTCCAAAAGAGCTTCATCGAACTCAATTCCGGCATACCGAAGGAGTTCGATGAATTCTTCTCGGAACGACTTTTTCTGATGGTGCTCGGCCTGATTCTCGATGTATTTCTTCACACCGCCAAGCCGTTCTGGACTTACCGAAAAGGCACCATAACCTTCTTGCCAGGCGAAATCCCGTTGGCGCTCGCGCATCCAGTGGGACGAAGCCTTTTTGACTTCCCTCACAAGATCTGAAACGCTCTGAGTCGTCCTCATTCCAAACAGGAGATGAACGTGGTCGGCAACCCCACCAACGATGACCGATTGCGCCCCGAGTCCATTGACCGTTCCACCGAGGTAGCGGTGAACCTCATCAATGACGTCGGGGTGGAACGACGGATGCCGCCCCTTGGTGCTATACACGACATGGACGTGGAGGCTGGCATATGTCGAAGGCATTGTTGGGACATGTTATCCGATGCGACCCACAAGGGGTCGATTTGGGGGCGTACTGTCCAGGGGTCTGCGCTCCGCGCCGACCGCCTGGCTACCAGATTGGACCCTCCGGGTCCTTGAACTACATGAACACCCATTCAAACGTTATCGATGACCAAACAAGGGGATCCGTCACCGGATTGGACCGATCCGAAGGATCGAATCTGGTAGCCAGGGTGTGCTTGCACCCCTGGAACGGACACGATTACGGCCACGACCCGGATGGGTCGCATCAAATCACTCAAAATCTCAAACGACTCAACCCGCCAAACCTGAGCCATAATAGAGGAACACCAGGATGGTCTTAGCCAATTTCGCCCTTGGCTTGCAAATGATGTTGCGCCCGGCGCCTCTTTTCGCCGACCACATGGTGCTACCCCGAGGTTCCTCGGTTCCCGTATTCGGCCTCGGCATCCCCGGCAAGACCGTCGAAGTCCAATTCGGCACCTTCAAATCCCAAAGCCTCGTCCAGCCCGAGGGCACCTGGAAGGTCGTGCTTCCACCCCAAGCCCCCGGTGGGCCGTTCACGATGAAGATCAAGTCGGCCGGGCAGGTGACCACCATTTCCGACATTCTCGTGGGCGACGTGTGGCTGTGTAGCGGCCAAAGCAACATGGAGTGGCCCGTCTCGCGGTGCAAGGAGGTCGACGAGATGAAGACCAAAGTCGACTCCGAGATTCGCCAGTTCCGCGTCGTGCGACAGAGCGTCGAAGCTCCCCTGCGCGAGGTGCGCGGCAACTGGGTCGTTGGTTCGCCGTCATCAATCGGCAATTGGTCGGCCATCGGCCTCGCCTTCGCCATCGAGGTCCACCAGAAGATCAAGATTCCCATCGGCCTGATCCAAGCCACCTGGGGCGGAACCCGCATCGAAGCCTGGATGAGCCAGCGGTCGCTTGAATCCGATCCCCGCCTGAAACCGCTGATCGACGAGTACTACGCCAATCTCACCGGATTCCAGAGCCGCCTGAACCAATGGCAGTCCGCCGCCGACGCCTGGGACGCCAAAAACGAAAAGAAGGACCCCGGCAACGCGGGATTCGACAAAGGCTGGCACCGCCCCGAATTCAACGACAAAGACTGGGCCGACATCTCGCTCCCCGAGCCCTGGGAGCAGGACGAAACCAAGGACGTGGACGGCGCGAGTTGGTACCGATTCCACTTCAAGCTCCCCCGCGACTGGGAGGGCAAGGGTCTGCGCCTCGAACTCGGATTCATCGGCAACGACGACTCGACCTACGTGAACGGTCTCAAGGTCGGTGGCACATTTGGAAAGCTGAAGGGCCGCTCGTACTACCTCGGCCCCGGAGTGATGCGCGAGGGTGAAAACGTCATCGCCGTGCGTGTGTGGAACCGCTCCGGCGAGGGAGGAATCCTTGGCCCCAACCTCAAGCTCGGACCCACCGACGGGGGCGCCTACATGGACCTCGCCACCACCTGGAAGACCAAAAACGAACTGGTCATCGAGCCGTCCGACGACCCCGCCAACAAGCGGCCAATCCGGCCGATGGGCCCCGGCGACCGCAACGCCCCCGCCGGAGCATTCGACGGCATGATCGCTCCGATCATCCCCTATGGAATCAAGGGTGTTCTCTGGTACCAAGGCGAGAACAACGTCGGCCAACCCGACGCCTATCGCACCGCCTTCCCCACCCTCATCGACGACTGGCGCGCCCGATGGAGCAAACCCAATCTGCCGTTCTTCTTCGTCCAACTTCCTGGCTACTCGCGGGCGGGCGAGCCCGACAAAAAGCAGTGGGCCGAACTTCGCGACGCCCAGCTATCCGGCCTCAACCTGCCGTACGTCCGCATGGTCGTCAGCATCGACCAGGTCGATCCCGACACCATCCATCCGATCAAGAAATACGAGATCGGGCGGCGATTGGCCAACCTCGCGCTGGCCCAGGTGTACGGTTCCGGCGCTTACGCCTTCAGCCCCATTATTGGCTCGGTCAAGCTCAACGGAAACTCGGCGCGACTGATCTTCGAAAATGCCTATCGCGGACTCAAATCCGCCGACGGAAACCCGATCCAGGGCTTCGAGGTCCTGGGCGACGACGGTGAATGGCATGCGGCCACCGCCGAGATCATGAGCCCCGCGGTGGTGGTGAAGGCCAAGGGCATCGACGACATCAAGGGCGTGCGCTACTGTTGGAGCGACGACCCGCGCGGCAACCTGGCCAACAGCGCCGGATTGCCAGCGGTGCCCTTCACCCGTCAGGGTTCCTGATGCCCGACGACCTGAATCGGCGTGCTGAGTGTGAAGCTCTTACCGTCGATCTTGTACTTCGCCTCGACGAACAACGCCGTCCAGCGGTTGGGGTCGAACTCGGTCGTCAGGTCGTGCTTCGGCTCTAATCGGGCCTCTTCCCACTTCGACGGTCGGAAGTCCTTGGTATCACTAGTCGCCTTCCAAATCACGGTCGAATCCGGCTTGGTCGAACCTTTATCGAGCTTGAAGGTTGCCCAGTTATGATCGCGATCCAGCGACATCGTCGCGCCCAGCTTCGGCATCTTGAACTGGCCTGACAGCGACCGGGCGAACGCGCCCACCGACGAAACCACGCGGCCCTTGTCCTCCAATCCGTGACCCGAGTTCGGAACCTCCAACAGCCACTTGGGCTGGTGCAGGTCCTTCCAGTAGACCGAAGTCGAGTTGACCGTCCAATAAGGATCATTGGTGCCGTTCACGATGAGGGTCGGAACCTTGATCTTGTCGCGATAGGAATACGGGTCCACCATGTGCATCAACTGAGCGCCGTCCGGGGTCTCCAGCTTGGCCTGCAGCCCGCGGTGGGTGTAGTCCTTGATCATGTCGCTGTACTGCCCCCAGTCCTTCATCTGCTTCTCCATTTGGGAGTCGAACTTGAGATTGTCGAACACCATCGGCGCGATGCCCGCGATGCGCTTGTCGCCCGAGGCCGCCGTCAGCCAGGTCGTCCACCCGCGCTTGCTCGCGCCCGTGACCACAAATTTGTCGAACGTCATGCCGTTCTGCTTGGCGACTTTCTGCACCACGTTCATCGACGAAACCGCCGCCTTCGTCATCGGGAACAGCAGGGGCCAGGTGTCGTCTTTGGTGTCCAAGAACTTCTCGAACGTGTGGGCGATCAGATCGTCTTCCTTCATGTCCCAAAGCGGCTGATTGGGGATGTTGAAGAGCATCGCGATGGGCATTCCCGTAGCCGCCGAAAGCAGGTTCAGGTCTACGTAGTCGCCCTTCTTGGGCCCGTCGCCGGTGATGTACAGAATGGCGGTTTTGTACTTCTCGGCGCCCTTCGGCACGAAGAGGAGAATCTTGTGAACCCACAGCGTTTCGTGCCATTTTTGGCTGGCAAACTCAATCACATAGGTCATGCCCTCCTTTGTGACTTTGGTCTCAGGCAAACCCCGTTCGGGAGCGGCGAGGAAGCGGTCCAAAGGGGACGGCGACGCCCAAGCAAAAGAGGCTAACAGTGCGATTTCGGCCAACACGTTCCTTTAGACGTCCAATTAATAGGGGAATTTTTCACAACCCCGTCAAACTTAACCCTTTTTGCTTGACAATGGACGGTATCGGTGCGAAAATACAGCATCGGTTATGCTGTCTCACGATGGCAGGACTACGAGGAACTTAGGGGAATGCTGAATCGCTTTACAAGCATTAAACGAACGATGGCATTGGCTGGTGCCGCCGCCCTCAGCGCGGGATCGTTCGCATTTATGTTCGATACGAACATTGTTATTGAACGTGCGCTTAACAGCCCGACACTGACGGTCAAGTACGACGGAGCCAACGCTTCGCTCGTCGAGCTTCGCATCAACGGCGAAAGCTTCGCAACCAAGAACGTCAGTGCGACATCGAGCAAAGGAGAACTCTCCTTTACCTTGACCGTCTCCGACCTGAAGGACGGGGATAACGATGTTGAAATTCGACTTTACGACAAGACCGGCAAGGTCATCGGCTCCGAAAAGCAGACGATGGTGACGGATCAGGGCAACAAGGGCCCGATCTACATCTCCTCGCCGAAGCAGGGCGCCAGCGTTCAGGGCATCACCGAAATCAAGCTTGGTTTCGGCCGCGAACTCAAGAACATCTGGGTCAGCTTCTTCGTCGATGGTGACCACAAGGACATCTCGAACACGCCGCCTTACGTGTACACGTGGGACACTCAGAGAGAGTCCAACGGATGGCACACCGTCGAGGCGTGGGCTGTCGATCCAGATTCCAACACCTACAAGTCCAAGCAGGTTCGCGTTTTCGTCAACAATCCTGGTGGCCGCACCAACCGACATAGCCTCGGCACCACCGAGCCGGCTGTCGCTACGGGCACCAACAAGGCGACCGTAACTCCGCCGGAACCGGCCAAGCCGACCAAGGTCGATGCTCCGGCTAAGAACCCGGTCAAGGTTGACAAGCCGATCGAAACCAAGGTCAACCCCACCGCTCCGGTCGAGGTCACCCCGACGAAGAATCCTTCGAAGGCGACCATCCAAGATCACAAGGGCAAGGTTGACGGTTCCGTCAAGGTTGGCAGCGCCATCCCGATGGGCAATCAGGACATGATGCCGACCGGTCTGCGCATCGCCTCCGCGAAGAGCTTCACCTCCAACGTTCCGAACTTTGCCGCCGAAGCCGCCGCTAAGGCGTTCAGCGTCGAGAAGGGCACCCGGTTCAACGGCGTGACCTCGTTCAACGTCCTCTACAACGGTCAGTACGTCGAGTTCGACGTTCAGCCGCGAGTGGACGACGGCGTTCCAATGACCCCGTTCCGCCACCTCCTCGAGAAGGCAGGCGCTAGCGTCGATTGGAACAACGGTCAGAAGGTCGTCACCGCCAAGGGCGATGGTACGGACATCTGGCTGAAGGTCGGCGACAGCACCGCGAAGATCAACAACAAGTCGTTCTCGCTGGAACTCGCGCCGTACATCGACCGAGGCCGAACGATCGTCCCGCTGAGCTTCATGAAGGACGCTCTGAACGTCGACATTCAGTTCGACCCGACCACGGGCCACGTTCTCATCACCAAGAAGTAAGAACGCGAATAGCATTCCCACCGGGCCAAGTTCAGCCGAACTTGGCCCGGTTTGTTTTGGATACCTGGATGATTCCCCCTGTAATTGTGGAAAAAGACTTCCGATAAGTAAATGTAAATCAGCCTGGGGCTGAGCATCGGATAGGGGAAATCTTTTGAATCTTGCATACAATTCAGATAAGCGCCGGTACGTGCGGTATGAACTGCTCGACTACGCGGTGATGACCATCGACCAGGGCAATAGCCCGATCAATATCGTGATCACCGATATTGGACTGGGTGGCATTCAGATTCGATCCAAAGCCGAACTCGTCTCCAGCACCCGCTGCGTGATTCACGTCGCTTGCATGGACGGCACCAGCCTGGACCTGCGCGGCGAGATTCGCCACGCGACGAACGTTCCTAACTCGGACCTCTATAGCGCCGGTGTGCGCTTTGTGCCGGAGAACCACCACGAGCGAATGGCCGTCGCCGAGTTCGTGCACCAGGTCTTCCAGCGACAGGCCGAAGAACTGGCTAGCTAAGAACTTTTTCGCAGAGCCCAGTGGCGATTTCGCCATCGGGCTTTTTTGTTTATAATGCGCCCATGACCGACGCCGAATGGGAGGGGCTCTTGCAGGAACTCGACGCCCATCGACAGCATATCGAGGCGTGGGAGCCGGATGCGCCAAAACCTGATGCCGCCCGATGCGTGCAGTCTCGCCATCGCACGCTCGCCCACCTGCGCGCGTGTCAAGAAACGTGGCTCGCCGCCTGCCTGGCGTTTGCAGAGAGGCCCGGAACAAGCCTGAAACTGCTCCACCCGTGGCGATTGTTCGACCAACAATCGTACGCGCTGGTCTCGTGGGACGAGCATCGACGCGCCTTCCTCGCCGACCGTCAGAGGCTACTGGAGCTACTTCGGACCTGCAACCGAACCATTGGCGGCAAGGTGAACGGAAACTCGTACACGATTGAAAGCCTCATAGCTGGGCGCGTCGTCGCCCACGAACGCCACCACCTCTTCGATCCGCGCTAAGCCGGTTCGATCGTGCCGCTCACGCTTCCAAACCCAACTCGGAAGCCATCGCCCTGGCAGTAGCCGGTCAGCACCAGCGTGTCGCCATCCTCAAGGAAGGTCCGCTGGACACTGCCGACCTGCAACGGCTTGGTGCCGCGCCAGGTCAGTTCCAGCATGGACCCGAACGAGCCTTCCAGCGGACCGCTGATCGTGCCGCTGGCGTACAGATCGCCCCACCCGAGCGGAGTGCCGTTCGACGCTTGATGGGCAAGCTGTTGGTCGAACGACCAATACAAGTATTTCGCGTTCGAGGTCGAAATGTTCTGGCCGTTGGCGTCGCCATTCGGCTGAAGATAGACCTCCAGCTTGATGTCGTACCGCAACGGCCGCTTCGTCGCCAAGTACGGCAACGGCTCGGGATCTTGCTCCAAATCATTCAGGCGGAATGGTTCCAGCGCATCCGGCAGCACCACCCACGGCGAGACCGACGTGGCAAAGCTCTTGGCCAAAAACGGCCCAAGCGGCACATATTCCCACCGCTGGACGTCTCGCGCCGACCAGTCATTGACCAGCACATAGCCGAGAATGTAATCGGCAACCTCCGAGATCGGCACTGGCTCGCCCATCGCGCTGGGACGCCCGACAAAGAAACCCATCTCCAGTTCGAAATCCAGTTCCTTCGTCGGACCAAAGGTCGGCAGGTCGTCATTCGCGCCCTTCGTCTGCCCCTTCGGACGGCGGATCGGCGTTCCGCTGACAACCACACTCGACGCTCGCCCGTTGTAGCCCACCGGCACGTGGCGATAGTTCGGCAAAAGCGGCGGCATGTCGGGCCGGAACATCTTGCCCACGTTCGAAGCATGGTGGATGCCGGAATAGAAATCGACGTACGCTGGCGGATTAACCGGCAACAGCAGGCGCGCCTCCGAGATCGGCGTCATCGCCCCCATGCGCAAAATTTCGTTGTCGCGAAGGCGCGGGTTCGATTCTTCAAAGATCTCGTACAGTCGGTGCCGAAGGTCCGAAAGCTCCTGATTCGTGAACTCAGCGAAGGCGTCCAGATGCACGTTGCGCGGCACATCGAGGATGCCCGCATCGCGCAAAGCCGTTAGATCGACCGCATAGTCGCCAATCGCAGTGGCCAAGGTGACGTTCCGACCGGCGGGCGCCAACAGCGCAAACGGAAGATTTTGAATCGGAAAATGCGACGTGGCGTCGTAAGGCACCCACGAGCGAGCATTCGACGGAACGATGAACATCTTCTTACCTCCTCAACCCAGCTAAACCCTGAAGCGGCTCGTCCAACGAGCACGAGCCAAACGATGTGAAGAACGACCGAGCGTCGTCGAGTTCGTCCTCCCCTAACACCCTACCCCGAAACGCCAGTCCGTCGCGGACGCTCCACTCGCTCGGGTCGGCTGCGCTCAATACTTCGGCCATCTCTCGCACCGTCGCATCGTCCGTGTACGCCATCGAGGTCGCCATCAAAATATTGAGAAATCCATGCGCGAATGCCCCGTTGCTGGCGTCGGTATGCGCGATCGGCTCATGCAAGCCCGCCGTCAGTTTGAATTCGATCTCCAAGTCCACGCACCCTTTGATGACCGTCGCCAACTGCTCCGGCGTCGGGTAAGCCTCTTTGGCCGCTCCACCCGTGCGGAACTTGGCTCGTGCCCATTCATGGCTGGCGATTTCCGCCAACGCGTCGTCGATCGGCACATTCCATGGCAGTTCGACGAAAATGTCTGCCTCTTTCGATAGAGCCTTCAGCACTCCCAAGGCATCCGTCATGCGCCCAAGATCGGCGATGCGCGATTCGTACGTAGCCGCGACGAGGTTCGGCGCGATATCAACGGCGGTGTTGTAATCCTCCACGTCTTGCTCTCGCGCCTGAAGCCACGCATCCCATGAGTCGCTTGGCCGACCTATCAGCGCGAGTTCGACTTCGTCGTTCCCGCCCGACAGCCGGGCAAGCTCGCTGAGATTTGTACAAGACCACGCCAAATAACCGAGAATCCAGGATTCCCTCCCTGCCCGATAAGTCTTATAATTCGAGTAGGACTCGGAAGCCGTCAACGCCGCCGGTGGAAAAGTACCTGCGTAATCAACGATGTTTTCCAGATACCGGATGTCGGTCGAAGCCACGCCTCAGTTTATCCGACCAGAAGCGAAGGGCGTCACACAAGGTATCTTTATGACTTATAATCAATTTCCACGCCGGGGTGGATTTTTCCCAGAGAAAGAAAATGTCCAATACACGAGTCTTAATCGCAGATGACGAACCGATCATCCGTCTGGACCTCAAGCAGATGCTGGAGAGCCTGGGGTACGAGGTCATCGGCGAGGCTGGAGACGGAAAAGAGGCCGTGAGCCTCGCCCGTGAACACAAACCCGACGTCTGCATCCTCGACGTCAAGATGCCCGTCATGGACGGCATCGAGGCCGTCGACATCATCACCGAAGAAAACATCGCTCCGACGATCCTGCTCACCGCCTACTCCGACAAGGAACTCATCGAGCGCGCAAAAGCCGCCGGTGTGTTCGCCTACCTGGTGAAGCCGTTCAAACCGAGCGACCTCGCGCCGACCATCGAAGTGGCCCGCGCCCGATTCGAGCAGAATGTGCTCCTCGGCAAGGAAGTTTCAAACCTGACCGAGCGGTTGGAGGCCCGAAAGGCCATCGACCGCGCCAAGGGAATCCTCATGGATTCGCAGGGTCTGAACGAGGCCGAAGCCTATCGACGCATCCAGATTCAGTCGATGAACCTGCGCAAGACGATGCGGGAAGTCGCCGAAGCGATCATCCTCGCAAAATCGATCTAGCCAGGTCCAACATGAACGAGAATCTCTGGGCCCCTTGGAGAATGAAATACATCGAAAGGGCCGGAGGCTCCGGAAATATTTTCGTCGATCTGCCCGCCGAACAGGATGACCGCAAAAACTTCATCCTGTATCGCGGGCAGTTTTGCTTCATGATCCTCAACGCCTACCCGTACACCAGCGGGCACCTGATGGTGGCGACCTACCGCCAAACCAACGAACTGCCCTCGATGTCTGACGACGAACTGCTGGAGATCAACCAACTCCTGGCCAAAGCTGTTCGATGGCTAAAGACCGCCTTTAATCCTGACGGATTCAACATCGGCGTCAATATCGGAAGCGCCGCCGGGGCCGGAATCCCCATCCACCTGCACTGGCACGTCGTCCCGCGTTGGGGCGGTGATACGAATTTCATGACGACGGTAGGAGAGGTCCGCGTCATGCCCCTCACGCTCGAAGAAACTTACGACAAACTAACCGAGATCATCCGAAATGACCCTTGACGACCTCCGTGGCGAAGCGATCGAATGTCAGGCTTGTGGCCTGGCCGAGCGGCGCACCAATGTGGTCTTCGGCGAAGGCAATCCCCGATCTCCCCTCGTACTCGTCGGCGAAGGGCCAGGTGACAATGAGGACAAAACCGGACGACCGTTCGTGGGCAAGGCGGGCCAACTGCTGGACAAAGCCCTGGCCGACGCCGGGCTCAGCCGCAACGACGTTTACATCTGCAATACGGTGAAGTGCCGCGCGGCCGACTGGTCGACTGGACGACCTCAGAACCGTCCGCCCACCGAAGAAGAAACCCTCGCCTGCCGCCGCTGGCTGATCCCCCAACTCGCCGTCATCGCCCCCAAGGTCATCCTCTGCGTCGGGGCTCCCAGCGCCAAAAACCTCATCAAAAAGAACTTCGCCATCACCCGTGAGCGCGGCCAATACTTCCCTTGCGAGTTCTCCCGCACCGCCATCGCGACTCTGCACCCAAGCTACATCCTGCGCAACCAGTACGGCGGAAGCGACGGCGGGTACGCACTCCTGGTGCAGGACATTCAAAAAGCCTGGATGGCCGCCCAGCGGTTGGTGAATAGGCCCGAAGAGCCAAAAGATGAACCCGCCGCGGAAGACGAAGGCGAGCAGCTCGAACTATTCTAAGCCGATTTACGCATCTGCAGAACCGGATGCTCACCCAGCAGTTCGATATCGAACTCGGGCCCAAGCCACTCCGCCGCCATGCCGCTCAACTCGATCGTGTGTGGACCGGCGTGAACTGCCAGTTCCATCGTGGTGTTCCAAAGCTCGCTCAGGGCGACGGTCGATCCCAACCCGACGGTCGGAATGATGTCGGCGTGAATGCCGAATCGCGCGTGAGCCTCGATGTCTTTGTTGGCCACAAACAACTTCACTGCATCGCGGATGTCCAACGCCGCGCCCGCTGTCAGCATCAACGCCTCTTCGGCGATGCGCTGTTCGGTCGCCGCCACCATGTAGGTGCTCTGGTACGTGCCGACCTTCTTCAGGGCGTGGCGCGAGACAATCCCGTCGAGAAGGACCCATAAGTCGCCCAGCCAAGGCTCGTGCGACGTCACCGGACCCTTCTCATTGTAAACCTCGACCACCAGGGCCGAAAGCAGCAGTCCATCCCGTGTCGATGGAACGCTCGAGTGAAGCTTTTTAGCTTCGGTTTCCGTTCGTGTCTGAGTCTTCACGCGCCACCAAGCTGCCGACGCTAGCGTCGTCGCGGCAATCCCCGCACAAGCAGCATAAAGTTCGACGGATGCACCCATCACGGGTTGGGTCTTCCATAATGGAGGGGAATTCATGACGGGTGAAATACCAGTCCTCTACACCGCCGGCTACGGAAACCGAGGCTTCGATGGCTTCATCAAGCTGCTGAATCGCTACGGCGTAACGCACTTGGTCGATGTCCGCGCCGTACCCCAAAGCTCGTATTGGGAAGATTTCCGACGCGAGAACCTGATGGACCTCGTACCCGCCCGTGGCCTCAAATACGTGTACATGGGTGACACCCTCGGCGGGGTACCCAATTCGGCGGTGCTTTGCAAAGAGCCGGACACGGTGGACATCCAGCCGCTCTTTGCCGACCCTGAACTGCGCAAGGGGCTCGATGCGCTCATGAAAGCCACGGATCGCCCGGGCCGGGTCGTATGCCTGATGTGTGGGTGCATGCGCCCGCACGCCTGCCACCGTTCACGCCTTCTGGGCCGCGCCCTGCTCGATCGCGGCATCGATCTACGCCACATCGACGCGGATGATGAAGTGGTCCGTCAAACCAACCTCGACCTAAGCGAACAGTTGCACTTGTTTTAATATGGCCGCAAGCCGCAAGCCGCAAGCCGCAAGCCGCAAGCCGCAAGCCGCAAGCCGCAAGCCGCAAGCCGCAAGCCTTCGTAAAACGAGGCTATCTCTTATCTAAGTGATTTCGTGACTGAGAAATGAATTAGCAAAAGAAAACTAGTACCATTCGCCCGGCGGGAC
>WGMG01000010.1 GCA_016125185.1 Armatimonadota bacterium
CTTACCAGACGGGAACGACCTCGGAGAGGTCGCAGACCTTAGCCCGGGGTGCTTGCACCCCGGGATTTATCCGAAAACAGTCAAAGTCCAAGGAGTCCCGAGCATCGGGACGACCCGGGCGAAGCCCTTCGTGGCGGGCGATCCCGATTCCGCTTTGCTCCATTTTCCTTCGGCGGGATCTTAGGAGTTCATTTCATTCACCGACTCCACATGAATCCTGCCCTTGTGGCAGGCTCCATTGCGGAACCCTCCCCAGGAAGGAGCGTAGTCATCCAGAAATCGAGGCCGGGTCGATACTTCGTTCGGCTACCGAAAGACTCCTCCCCACCGCTTCACTGCGTTCAGCGACTCCCCCCAGGGAGTAGCGTAGTTATTCAGAAATCGAGGTCGAGTCGCTGCCTCACCATACACTGACTTTTACAAAAAAGCGAATTGGTTTGAACATAATTCAAGCCTACTAGCCACGCTACTCCCCGGGGGGAGTCGCTGAGCCAAGACATGGCGAAGCGGTGGGGAGGAAGACAAGCCGCAAGCCGCAAGCCGCAAGCCGATAGCCTTCGTAAACGAGGCTATCCCTTGGCGAAGGGAAATGGAGCGTGGCGACATCGGGACGAGGGGGAGGACTCATTGACGAATGATCCACACTCTGAATCAAGTGCCTCTTACCAGACGGGAACGACCTCGGAGAGGTCGCAGACCTTAGCCCGGGGTGCTTGCACCCCGGGATTTATCCGAAAACAGTCAAAGTCCAAGGAGTCCCGAAAATCGGGACGACCCGGGCGAAGCCCTTCCTTTGACTCGTCTTCCTGGTGGGCGTGACGCACTCCAAATGGGCTGACCTCCCTCGCCTTCTGCCTTCTGCCTTCTGCTCTCTGTACTCTGAACCAAGTTCCCCCTAATGTCCAGGAACGATCCCGGAGGGATCGCAGATGGTAGCCAGGGTGTCGAAGCGAAGCGAAGACCCCTGGATAGACCCGCAAATGCAAAAGGTCCGAGGAGTCCCGAGCGTCGGGACGACCCCGCCATTATGGCGGCGACAAGAGGGTCATCCACCTCCGTAGGCAGTATTGGCTTTCTCGATCACTGGTAACTCCCAGCGACAGGGTCGCAGGGTCGTTACCAGTGCCACCCTGGCATGGGTTCTGTCGGTTAGTCGGCGAATTGCGTCTCATCCACCCCGTCGCTTCGCGACACCCCTCCAAGCTTTGGAGGGGAGATGGTTTTGGCCCAGTTTCGGTGCTCGAGCAACTCCCTTTTTAACCTCAGAACCTCTGACTACACATTCATACGTTTGCCCTAAGCCTCGGCCCTGAGGGTGTGATTCCGGGCTTTTCCGTTCAATGAACCACCCACGCGACGCCCACCCTCCCAGGGCGAGACAAGTCCTCGCCTCCGAAAGCGCGAGACAAGTCCACGCATCTTCTTACAGCCAACTTGGAGTCACCGACCAATTCGAACTCCTTAGGTTCCGACGGAGCAAAGCGACATCGGGACGGGGGACAGACGACAACCCCAACTCAAAACCAATAATTCTTCAGATCCCCGCCCATCTGCGCCACATACGAAATCTGCGCGTTGTGATAGTTCGCGTGGATCCCCGCGAACATCGCAAACGAATACATCGGCTGCTCGCCAAACCACGTCGGAATGTTCGCAAGCAGTTTCTCTTCGCTCGCACCAGAAACCACCTCGACGATCGCATCCATCGACGCGGCAAAGTCGGCCTCCAGCTGCTCGCGCGTATAGCCCTTCGGCGCCGCTGTCCACTGCCCGTCCTTCTCGCCCGCGCCGCGCGACTCGTCGGCTGGAAGCTGCTGAAGCATTCGACAGATTTCCTGATTTACGCTCACCACCTCGTAGCAAAAGTCGATGGGCTTTCGCGCACAGCCGTTCGGCTTGCTATTCAACTGCTCATCCGACAGCGACGAGAGGTCCTTCAAAAAGAACGATTTAAGCGTAGAAAGTTGGCCAACGGTGGCATCCTTGATCGGCGTAGACATGCTCCCAAATGTACCTCTCGAACACGTAAAAGCTGTGTTAGACTGAAACTCTGAGCCGCATTCGCTCAAGAATGACGGTTCGACAAGATGACAAAAAGCAAGGAAAAACATCCGGCCGCAGAAGTTATTGCCGCCGCACTCGCCACGCCCCAGGACGCGATCTACCCTACCGCCCACCGTCTCCTCAAATCGGCGTTCCCAGATAAACACATTCTTGAGACCACCAGTCACTCATTTGATCCATGGGTTGGCAATGAGCTATGGAAGGTCCTGGGCTACGGTGACCCTGACTTGGAAATCCAGTTTAACTATGAGTACAACATCAAGAGAGAATCAACTTATGTTGGCCTCTACAATGGATGGCTTGAGGTCGAATGGTCAGGGCATCACCTACAACTCCTCGCCCTTGGTGTCCAAGGCGATTACTGTCGAAGCATCCGCTGGTTCGTCATAGCGGACAGCTTGGAGGTTTCGGAAGGGTTCTTTATTGAAGTCTGCCGATTCAATTCAACCGTTAAAGGTGAGGTCTTGGTGTTTCAAGAAGGCCACTGGTACCCCGATAAGGAATTGTATGAGGCGATTCAGGGTTCGAGCCTCAACGACCTTGTACTCCACGGAAATCTAAGCGCCGAAATCGAAACCGACATCCGGATATTTCTTGAGCAAGAAGAATCCTATCGCAAGTATAAGATTCCTTGGAAGCGAGGAATGATCTTGCTCGGCCCTCCCGGCAACGGCAAAACGCACATGATCAAAGCGCTGGTCAATCGGTTCCAGCTTCCATGCCTTTACGTCAAAAGTTTTCACGGGCACCACGTTTCGACTCAACAATGCGTCGCAAATGCCTTCGCAAGAGCGCGGGCCAACTCGCCCTGTTTCTTAATTCTTGAAGATTTGGATACCTTGCTCGACGATGAAAACCGTTCTTTCTTCCTCAACGAGATGGATGGCTTTGCCTCGAACGACGGAATCATCGCCATCGCGAGTTGCAACTTCCCCGAAAAGCTTGATGCGGCTATTCTCGAACGGCCGAGCCGCTTTGATCGCAAATACCATTTCGAACTTCCCGAGTTCGAGGACCGCAAGCGATACTTAGGAGCATTTATGACGCGGTTCGATACGGACCTTCAATTGGATGCCGATGGTCTGGAAAAGGCAGCGGAAGCCACCCACGGCTACTCCTACGCGTACCTCAAGGAACTCTATGTTGCTTCAGCCGTTCGTTGGATTTCGACAGATCACGATCGATCGATTCTTGATGTCATTTTTGATCAGTCCGAATCTCTCCGCGAGCAAATGGCAACCGACTACAACAACCAGCCAGGAAAACCTACCGCAAGACGAGGACCGGCCTACCCAATGCCACCATACATGGGCAACGACGAAGACGACGACTAGAAGCACGCTGGTGGGTTGAAATAGGGGGCATAGGTAAGGGCTTGGACCGACAGGTCGGCTCTCGCCTATCCCCCGTCCCGATGTCGCTTTGCTCCCAACTTGCCTGCGCGGGATTTTGGGCTTCGCAAGGGCAAGGGAGATTGGGCGATTTGGAGTGTGTGACGCCCACCAGGAATGGGCTTCGCCTGGGTCGTCCCGATGCTCGGGACTCCTCGGACTTTGACTGTTTCTGGCTGTTCCGGGGGTCTGCGCTTCCTTTGGTCGCTCCGACCGCCCGGCTAAGGTCTGCGACCTCTCCGAGGTCGATACTTCGTTCGGCTACTGAATGACTCCTCCCCACCGCTTCACTGCGTTCAGCGACTCCCCCCGGGGAGTAGCGTAGTTACTAGGCTTGAATTAAGTTCATACCAATTCGCCATTTTGTAATAGTCCGAATCTGCAGGCCGAAAAGTTCACCGACTCGACCTCGGTTTCTGAATAACTACGCTACTCCCCGGGGGGAGTCGCTGAGCCAAGACATGGCGAAGCGGTGGGGAGGAAGACAAGCCGAAAGCCGAAAGCCGCAAACCATCCTAAAACGAGGCTATCCCTTGGCGAAGGGATCGTAGACACCAGCGACCAAGTATCATGAACGAGGTTCATCAATGGCGATCTCGAAGATACTTGTCGCAAATCGGGGCGAAATTGCCGTTCGAGTATTTCGAACGGCGAGAGCCCTCGGACTCAAAACCGTCGCCGTCTACTCCGATGCCGACGCCCACGCCATCCACCGAACCCTCGCCGACGAAGCCGTCCACATCGGCGACTCCACCCCCTCCGAAAGCTATCTCAACGCCGACAAAATCCTCGATGCCGCCCGCCAGACCGGCGCGGACGCCATCCACCCCGGCTACGGATTCCTGAGCGAGCGCGCCGAGTTCAGCGAGGCCTGCGCCCACGCCGGAATCGCCTTCATCGGCCCACCCGCCTCCGCCATGCGCCGCCTAGGCGCAAAGATCGACGCCAAACAGCTTGCCGTCGAAAACCAGGTCCCCATCACGCCCGGCTACTTCGTTCCCGGCGCGACCGGCGACCAACTGAAGCAAGCCGCCCAAGAGATCGGCTACCCGATCATGCTCAAGGCCTCGGCCGGTGGCGGCGGACGCGGAATGCGCATCGTTCGCAACCCCGCCGACTTCGACAGCGAGTACGCCATCGCCAAGGACGAAGCCCTCAAAGGCTTTGGCGACGACGCGATGATGGTCGAAAAACTCGTCGAAAATCCGCGCCACATCGAGGTCCAATTCATCGCCGATCAGCACGGCAAGGTCGCCTGCCTCTTCGAGCGCGAATGCTCTATCCAGCGCCGCCACCAAAAGCTCATCGAGGAAGCCCCGTCGCCGTTCCGCAAGATCAAAACCCTTTGGCCCGAGATGCGCGACGCCACCAAGCGCCTGATCCGCGCCTCCGGATACTACGGCGCGGGCACCGCCGAATTCATGGTCGATCCCCAAACCGGCGCGTTCTACTTCCTGGAGGTCAACGCACGCCTCCAGGTCGAGCACTGCGTCACCGAAGAGATCACCGGCCTCGACCTCGTCGCCCTCCAAATCGCAGTCGCCAACGGCCAGCCGCTGGGCATCTCGCCCGGCCTCATCGAGGGCGATCGACAGGCCATTTTCGGACACTCGATCGAAACCCGAATCGTCGCCGAGGACCCCGGCCAGGGCTTCCTGCCGTCCATTGGCAAAATCGTCGGCTGGGCCGAGCCCCGAAGCCCCGGAATCCGGTTCGACACCGGCTTTGGCCGCGGAAGCGAGGTCTCCCGCTTCTACGATTCCATGATCGCCAAGGTCATTGCCCACGGCGCAACCCGCGAAGGGGCCCGCCGCCGCCTCATCACCGCCCTCAACGACTTCCACGTCCTCGGCGTCAAAACCAACGTCGCCTACCTCATCGACGTCCTCCAGAGCCAAGGCTTTACCGAAGGCGAGATCGATACCGGCTACCTCGGCCGCGAGTTTTCCGAGTGGCGACCCGCCGAGGTTCCGCCCGAACTGGGGTGCCTTGCCCAGGCCGCCCAAAGCCCCGCCGCCACCGGACAACCCGGCAAAAAAACCTATTCTGTCTGGGATCTAACCGACAATTGGCGCAATGCACGCGCCTGAATGATGTAAAACCAAACTAAACTAGGCTTACTTATGCGGTCAGCGTCGATAGGCATTGGGGTAGGCATTCTCACGGTTGGACTCGTCGTCCCCGCCCTCCCCCAAGGTAATACGAAGAAGGAAACGAAGGTAGTTTCGTACGCAAACGATGTTGCGCCGATCCTGAAATCGTACTGCTATTCGTGCCATTCTGGCGCGGAACCCGCCGCCGACCTCAACCTCGCCAAAACCGATTTCACCAAGTCCGACGTGATCAAGCTCGGCGACCCCGAGCACTCCACGCTCATCCGGCGAATGAAAGGCCTCGACGGCCTCCCCTCCATGCCCAAGGGCTTCAAACCGCTCGAAGCCGCCAAAATCCAAGTCATCGCGGACTGGATCAAGCAGGGTGCGAAGGTTGACAAAACCCTTGAAAAGCACTGGTCCTATCTCGCTCCGGTCATGCCGGAAATCCCCCAAAGCAAGACCAAATGGGGCGTCAACGCCATCGACGCCTTCACGCTGGAAAAGATGACCGAGCAGAAGCTGAAGCCTTCGCCGGAAGCCTCGAAGGAAATGCTCTGCCGCCGGGTCTATCTCGACCTCATCGGCCTCCCGCCCACCGTCGCCGAAGTCGACGCCTACCTCAGCGACAAGTCGCCCAACGCCTACGAAAAGCTGGTCGATAAGCTCCTCGCCTCCAAGCACTTCGGCGAGCGCCAAGCCCGCGGTTGGCTGGATATCGCCCGCTACGCCGACACCAACGGTTACGAGGCCGACCGCATCCGCAACGCCTACCTCTACCGCGATTGGGTCATCGATGCGTTCAACCAAAACATGCCGTACGACCGCTTCACGGTCGAGCAGTTGGCGGGCGATATGCTCCCCAACGCCACCATCGACGACAAGGTCGCGACCGGATTCAACCGCAATTCGATGTTCAACGAGGAGGGCGGCGTAGACCCTGCCGAATCGTTCTACAACGTCGTCATCGACCGTGTGACCACCACCTCGACCACGTGGCTGGGCACCACCATGCAGTGCTCCCGGTGCCACGACCACAAGTTCGACCCCTTCACCCAAAAGGACTTTTACAAGCTCTACGCCATCTTCTCCAACGTCCAATACCGCCGCGACGGCGACTACTCCAAGTCGTTTTCCGAGCACTGGATCGAGCCGGAGATGCGCGTCATGCAGCCTCAAGAGAAGGCCAAATACGACGTCGCCAAGGCTGAGCTCGCCACCCTCGAAAAGCAGCGCGCGCAGATCATGGCCGACAACGCGGACGACTACGCGCAGTGGTCCAAAGCCGCCGTCCAACCGGTCCCGTTCGTCACGCCCAAGGTCGAGTCCGTCGTCAGCGACGCCGGTTCATCGCCCACCGTCGCCGAAGACCAACTCATCGAAGTTGGCGGAAAAAATCCCGACAACGACCAGTACCAAATCACGCTCGATTTGCCTAAAGGCGACCTCAACGGTCTTTGCGTCCGAACCATTCCCGCCAAAGGCAAGCCCCAGGGCCGCGCCTCTAGCGAGAACTTCGTCCTCACCGATATCGGCCTCACCGTCGATGGCCAAAAGGTCCGTTTTGCCCAAGCCAAAGCCGACTTCGTCCAGGATGGTTACAACGTTCGCAAGCTCCTCAACGGAGATCGCGCTTCGGGTTGGGCCGTCGCCCCGAACTACGCCGACGATCACTGCCTCGTGGTCCAGTTCGAAAAGCCCATCGCCGGAAACAAAGCCGTCCTCACCCTCGGCTTCCACTCCAAATGGAAGAACCACAACATCGCCCGGTTCCGCGTCGGCGTCACCCCGTCGAAGTATCCGCTTCTCGACACGATGAAGGTCACCGACCAGAATCGAACCGACGCCTACATCGCCACCAGCCCGGTCGGCTATGTGCTGGATGAAAAGATCGAGGACGTGAAGAACAAGATGGGCATCTTGGAGTCCGAATCGCCCGTCGCCCTGGTGATGGAAGAAAAGCCGACCAACGGCAAGATCATGGCTCCCGTCCACCACCGAGGCGAATTCCTTTCCCCCGGCGATCCGGTCGAAGCGGGAACCCCCGCCGTCCTGCCCAAGCCGGACGGCGACGCCAACATGAACCGTCTGGAGTTCGCCAAATGGCTGGTCAACGGCAAAAATCCGCTCACCGCCCGCGTGGAAGTCAACCGGATTTGGGAGCAGTACTTCGGGCGTGGCATCGTCGAAACCCTCGACGACTTCGGTACCCAGGGCTCGCCCCCAACTAACCAAAAGCTGCTCGATTACCTCGCCGTCAAGTTCGTCCAGTCCGGCTGGGACATGAAGGCCATCCACAAGATGATCGTCATGAGCGCCACCTATCGCCAGTCGAGCGCCGCCACCGCCGACGCGATGGACAAGGATCCGACCAACGTCTACCTCTCCCACGGTCCGCGCTTCCGCATGGAAGCCGAGATGATTCGCGACTCGGCGCTGACCATCTCCGGCCTGCTGAATGCCAAGGTCGGCGGCCCCAGCGTCATGCCCTACCAGCCGCCCGGAATTTGGGATTCGCCCTACAACGGTGAGCAATGGATGGAGTCGAGCGGCGACGACCGCTACCGACGCGGCATCTACGTCTTCACCAAACGCACCGCGATGTATCCGACCTTCGCCACCTTCGATTCCGGCACCCGCGAGTCGTGCATGGTCCGCCGAATCCGCACCAATAGCCCCCTCCAGGCCCTCGCCCTCCTCAACGACAAGGCTTACCTGGAAGCCGCGAAGGCCCTCGGCCAAGAGATGCTGGCCAAAGGTTCGCTGACCAAAGGCATCACGTTCGGCTTCCGCGCCGCCACCAGTCGCCGCCCAACCACGCAAGAGATCGCCGTGCTCGAAAAGGCGTTCAACCAGTTCGAGAGCCAGTACACCAAAGACCCCGCTCAAGCTAAGAAGCTGGGCAAGGACGTCAACGAGGCCGCTTGGACCATGGTCGGAAACATTCTTCTCAACCTCGACGAAACCATCACCAAGGAATAGCCATGACCGAACAAGAACTCCTCCAGCAAATCACCCGCCGAACGCTGTTCAAAAAGGTCGGTTACGGTCTTGGCAACGTCGCGCTTGCGTCTCTGCTGGCCGACCCCGCGCTCGGCTTCATGCTTCGCCAACAGCCGCAGGGCCGCCCCAACCCGCTCAGCCCCAAGAAGCCGATGTTCTCGGCCAAGGCGAAGTCGATCATCTACCTTTTCATGGCCGGCGCGCCGTCCCAACTCGACCTCTTCGAGCCCAAACCGGTCCTCAACAAGTACGACGGCGACGTGTGCCCCGAGGAGTACGTCAAGGGCGAGCGCTTCGCCTTCATCCGTGGCAAGCCCATGCTTCTCGGCTCGCCGTTCAAGTACCAGCAGTACGGCCAGGCGGGCCACTACATCAGCGAACTCCTGCCCCACCTCGGCACCATCGCCGACGACATTTCGATCATCCACTCGATGCACACCGAGCAGTTCAACCACGCCCCCGCGCAGTTGTTCATGAACACCGGTTTCCAGATTCCCGGCCACCCGTCGCTCGGCTCGTGGCTCACCTACGGTCTCGGCACCGAGAACGCCGATTTGCCCGGCTTCGTGGTCCTGCTCTCTGGCATTTCCAACCCCGACGGCGGCAAATCCTGCTACGGCTCCGGCTTTTTGCCCAGCGTGTACCAGGGCGTCGAATTCCGCTCGCAGGGCGAGCCCGTGCTGTTCGTCGATAACCCCGACGGCGTCACTTCGGAAGTGCGGCGCGACTCGCTCGATGCCATCCGCGACCTCAACGCCATGCGGAGCAAAGAGGTCCTCGACCCCGAAATCGAAACCCGCATCGCCCAGTACGAACTCGCGTATCGCATGCAGTCCAGCGTGCCCGAGTTGATGGACATCTCGAAGGAATCCGAAGCGACGAAGGAGATGTACGGCGTCGAGCCCGGCAAGAAGAGCTTTGCCAACAACTGCCTTTTGGCCCGTCGCCTGGTGGAGCGCGGCGTCCGATGCGTCCAGCTTTACCACCGCGGCTGGGACACCCACGGCGAGAGCGAGGGGAACGACATCAAGCACGGCCTGCCCAAGCTGTGCCAGCAGGTCGACCAAGCCGCCGCCGCCCTCGTCAAAGATCTCAAACAGCGCGGCCTCCTGGATGAAACCATCGTCGTTTGGGGTGGCGAATTTGGCCGAACGCCGATCAACGAACACCGGGGCGGCTCGCCCTATCCCGGCCGCGACCACCATCCCAAGGGCTATACGATGTGGGTCGCCGGTGGCGGCCTCAAAGCCGGCGTGAACTACGGGAAGACCGACGACATCGGCTATAACGTGGTCGAAAACGAAGTCTCGGTGCACGACCTCAACGCGACACTGTTGCACCAGATGGGCATCGACCATACCCGCCTGACGTACCACTATCAGGGCCGCGACTTCCGCCTGACGGACGTGTACGGCGACCCGATCACCGACCTTATTTCGTAGGTGGTCGCGAGGTCCCCTCCTGACTCGTGACAAGAGACGGGAGGGGAAAATCCGCTGGAAAGACTCATTCGAGGTCGGCCCATTTGGAGTGCGCGGACTTGTCCGCGCTTTCACTAGCGAGACTTGTCTCGCGGAATTGGAGTTGGGCGTCACGCCCGCCAAGAAGGCTTCGCCCGGGTCGTCCCGATGCTCGTGACTCCCTGGATTTTGACTGTTTTCGGATAAACCCCGGGGTGCAAGCACCGCGGGCTAAGGTCTGCGACCTCTCCGAGGTCGTTCCTGCTCGGGCTTTTCTTGATTCGGCCCTTAACCCAGCCCAACGGGCTGGGTTGAGTTGGAACGGGCCTTCAGCCCTACATTGGTCAGTGATTGTGGGACGGTGGATGAGGTGCGGGGTTTTGGCCGAGCATCAACTCCTGTCGAGCCTACTAGCCACGCTACTCCCTGGGGAGTAGCGTAGTAAATCGGAATTTTAAGTCGGGTCGATACTTTGTTCGGGTACCGAATGACTCCTCCCCACCGCTTCGCCTAAATTCGGCTCAGCGACTCCCCCCAGGGAGCGGCGTGGCTAATCGGAATTCGAAGGTTAGTCGGTGCTTCGTTCGGGTACCGAATGACTCCTCCCCACCGCTTCGCCTAAATTCGGCTCAGCGACTCCACATGAATCCTGCCCTTGTGGCAGGCTCCATTGCGGACCCTCCCCAGGGAGTAGCTTGGCTAGTAGGCTCGACATGAGTCGATGCCAAATCGCTTTTTCATTGTTAATGCCTGAATTTTGGAAGGCTGAATGGTGGCGTTGACTCGACCTCGGTTTCTGAATAACTACGCTACTCCACGGGGGGAGTCGTTGAGAGGCACGAAGTGTCTCGAAACGGTGGGGAGGAAGACTAGCCGAAAGCCTTTCGTAAAACGAGGCTATCCTTTGGCGAAGGGAAATGGAGCGTGGTGACATCGGGAGGTGGGGA